>JBDNFZ010000205.1:0-6902 GCA_041689555.1 Opitutaceae bacterium
CCGTGCTCGTAGTCGGTGGTGGGAAAAATGCGGGCGGGCTCGCCCGGCAGGAAGATTCCCGTGTAGGCCCGGTGGCGGTCGACCATGCGGCGGATGACGATCATGCGGCAGGAAAGCGCGGTGCGGCGGAATTGCGAGCGGGCGGGCGAAAACGGGCGGCGCAGCGCTCGGGTGCGGTGGCCGGCGTGTCGGCTAGCTCCAGTTGAAATTGAAACTGATGCTGATGCGCTCGGCGTCGACTCGGTTGGCGGCGACCTCGTGGCGGAGCCAGCTTTCGAAGAGGATGACATTGCCGGCTGCGGCGGGATAGGTGACGTGGGTGCGGTTGGCGGGCTTCGCGTCGGGAAGGCGGGGCGGGGCGGCCATGTAGCGGTCGATTCGCGGATCCTCGAATTTCAGGCCCGGACAGCCGGTCGGAGTGGCAACGTAGTAGGTGCCGCTGATGAAGGCGAGCGGGTGCAGGTGGAGCGAGTGCGCGGCGGTGGGCGGCATGATGTTGACCCAGCAATCGGTCATGCGGACGGTGCAGCCGCGCAGGTCGAGCTGGAGGGTTTTGGCGAAGGCGCGGGCGTGGCGGAGGAGTTTTTTCTCAAGTCCGGCGAAGGTGCTGGAGAAGCGGTGGAGCTCGTTCATCGAGGCGTAGCTGGTGTAACCGCCGGGGTAATTTTTGGCGGACCATTTGCGGCCGGCGCTGTCGAAGTCGCGGAGCTGGCGGCATTCCGTGGCGAGGTCGGCGTTGAACTTCACGAGGCCGTTGGGCTGAAGCGGCTCGCAGTAGATGTGGGTGGGAAAATGGGTGCGGACGGGCATTTTTCGGGGAGTTGAAAGTTGAAGGATGAAAGTTGAAGGCCCGAGGACCACTTACTTACCGAGGAATTTCAGGCCGGCGATCCCGGCAACGATGAGGGCGATGCAGGCAAGGCGGGCGGGGGCGGCGGATTCGCCGAAGAGCGCAATGCCGACGAAGGCGGTGCCGACCGCGCCGATGCCGGTCCACACGGCGTAGGCGGTGCCGATGGGGAGATCCCGCGCGGCGAGGGCGAGGAGGAACATCGAGACGGCCATCACGGCGATCACTCCGACCGAGGGCCAGAGCCGGGTGAAGCCGACGGTGGATTTGAGTCCCGACGCCCAGACGATCTCGAGCGCGCCGGCGATGAGGAGGTAAAACCATGACATGGAAAAGAAGCGCGCGGGCGGAGTTTGTAACCTAATAGGTTACAAGTGCTCGGGGTTCAACGGACGCCGCCCATCAGGCGCTTCACCCATGGGACGAGGGCGAGGAGGGCGAGCGTGCAGCCGCCGACGATCAAGGCCTGATTGAGGAAAAAATCGGCGAGCCGGGCGGGGTCTTCGCTCTTGAACTCACCGGCGAGAGCTCCGGCGAGCTTGTTGCCAAGGGCGGCGGCGAGGAACCAGATGCCCATGACGAGGCCGACGAGGCGATGCGGGGCGAGCTTGGTCATGGTGGAGAGGCCGACGGGACTGAGGAGCATTTCGCCGACGGTCTGGAGGAAGAACAGGCCGACGAGCCAGATCGGGCCGATCTTGCCCTCGGCGGTGAGTTTGGCGGCGGGGACCATGAGCACGAAGGAGAGGGCGACGAAGAGCAGGCCGAGGGTGAACTTCATCGGGCTCGATGGTTGCTTGGAACCGAGTCGGATCCAAAGGAAGGCGAAGACCGGCGCGAGGAGAATGACCCAGACGGAATTAACCGACTGCCAGTAGGACGAAGGAAACGACCAGCCGAAGATCTCGTTGCGGGTGAGCCGGTCGGCGAAGAGGGAAATCGTCGAACCGGATTGTTCGAAGAGGGCCCAGAAAATCTGCGCGGCGATGAAGAAGACGAGGATCGCGGCGATGCGCTTGTTGTCGGCGTCGGGCTTGAAGGCGAAGAAGAGCACGGCGGCGATTTGCAGCACAAAGAGCGCGTAGATGATCGCCGGATAAGTGTCGCTGGCTTTCATCGCGGCGATGAGGGCGAGCGAGGCGACGGCGACGAGACCGAGCTTGCCCCACGGCCGGCCGCCGTCGGCCTCGGGAGCGGGGGCGTTGCCGACATGGGCGAGGTGTCCGCGTTGGCGGATGTAGACGATCAGGCCGAGGGTCATGCCCACACCGGCTGCGCCGAAACCCCAGTGCCAGCTATGCAACGGGTCCAAGCCCCACGCGACGAGCCGGGCCTTCCAGCCCTCGCTTTGCGCGAGGTAGCCGGTGACGAGGGGCGAGAGGAAGGCGCCGATATTGATGCCCATGTAGAAAATCGAAAAGCCGGCGTCGCGGCGTTCGTCGGTGGGCCGGTAGAGGCTGCCGACCATGGTCGAGATGTTGGGCTTGAGCAGGCCGGTGCCGAGGGCGATAAGCACGAGTCCGGTGTAGAACGCGGGGAGGTTGCCGACCGCCATGGTGAAATGGCCGAGGGCGATGATGACGCCTCCGACGAGCACGGCGCGGCGCGCGCCGATGAAGTTGTCGGCGATAAAACCGCCGAGGATCGAGAGCAGGTAGACGCTCATCGTGTAAGTGCCGTAGACGGCGGCGGCGTCTTTCGTCTCGAAGCCGAGGCCGCCCTCGGCGGCGGACTTCACCATGAACAGCATGAGCAGGGCGCGCATCCCGTAGTAAGAAAAGCGCTCCCACATCTCGGTGAAGAAAAGGGTGGTGAGGCCGCGGGGATGGCCGCTGAGGCCACCGGTTTCGTGGAAGGCGAGCGGTGTGGCGGGCTCGGTTTCGATCGAGGCCGGCGGGATGGGGGTGGAACTCATGGGTGGGTTGCGGCCGAGCGTGGGACCGGAACCGGCGAGAGCAAAGCGAAAGGCGGACCGCCACGGCGGGCGGGCGCGGCTTTCCGGAATGGGTTTGCAACTCGCTGAACCCGTAGGCCGCGAGCTCGCTCGCGCTCAAGCAGCGCCAGCAAGCTGGCAGCCTACACTCACGGAACCAAACCGGACCGACACGGAGGTCGGGCGCGGCGGGTGTGACTATCGGGCCGGGTGGGCGTGCGCCCATTTAGCATAGAGCTCGAGGGCGCGTTTGGGGCTGTCGCCGAACCACGCGTAGCCCGCGCGGCGTTCAATGGAAACGGCATCGATCCGATCGTGGATCGATTTATCGCGGTCGCCGAAAAGCGGGCGGTCCGTGCCGATCTCCGAAAAGCGCGGCCAGAGCGGACCCGCTCCGGGCGCGGGCAGCAGTTTGCGGCCGGAGTCGTCGGGGGCGGCCGCGAAGGCGACGTCGCGCTGGGCGTTGCGCTCAAACCACGCGGCGGCGGCGCGGACGGCGGCGACCACGGCGGGCGAGGGCGTCGGCAATTCCATGAGGTAGCGAAGGAGCCCGGCGCTCTCGCTGCTCGACAACGCGGGCATCTCGAAATTGCGCGCCGGCGCGGGCGCGAGCGTCAGCGCGTCGTGCTGTTGGCCCCAAACGACGGGGAGACCGCCGACGACGACTTGGCTCGCGAGAATGCAGTCGAGGCCGCGCCCGGCGCTGGCGGCGGTGCGGTCGCGCGTGGCGGCGGGAACAAAAGCAAACGGCGGTGCGCCGCCGGCAACGTCGCGCAGGAGGCGGAGCACGTTGGCCATCGCATCGTCATTGAAGGTAACCGCGTCGTGATAGCTGCCGAGGAGCGGATAGACCTGCGGCCAGCCCCCGTTCGGAAACTGGGCGGCGAAGAGGTAGTCCAAGCCGCGGAGAAACGCGGCTTGCGCGGCGGCGGCGGGTCCGGCGGCGGTGACGACCTTGGCGAGAAAACGCAGTTCGGTGACGGTCGCGTCGTTGTCGATCGTGCCGACGTATCCGGCCTCGTAACCGGAGCGCTCGCCGGGGCGCCGGGAACGCGCGACGAAATCGGTGTTCTTGTTCCAGCCGCCGGCGGGAGTCTGGAAAGAGACGACGTTGGCGGCGATGCGGAGGGCTTCGGCGGAGGCATACCACGAGTCGGTATTTTTTAACGGCAGGGAGGGCCCGCGCGGCGGGACGAGCGGAGCGGCGAGGACGAGGGTTTTGCGCTCGTCGGCGTAGAAGCTTTCGTCGGCGGCCCGGGCTCGGTCGGAGCGGGCGAGGTAGTCGCGCCAAGCGGGCTGAGTTGCGGCGGGCAGGCCGGCGATACGTGCGGCGGTAACGGGAAGGGCGGGAGGGTTGATGCCGATGACGGCGGCGGACGCGGTGAGGCTGGCGGTGATTGCGGCGGCGAGAAATCCGAGTGTGGGGAGGAGCACGCAGGGAGTGGAACAAGACCGGAGGAAAACAACAAGATCGCGAGATTGCGCTCCGGGGCACGGGTTTTGCCGACCGAGGAGGCATGATTTTATTTCGAAGCGCGAGGGCGACGATTGTCGCGGTATTGAGCGGTGCGGCGGCGATGGCATTACCGCTGTCGGCGGCGCGGCAGGGAGCAAAAGACCTCGCGCTTTCGGAGCGATTCGCCCCTCCGCGCGTTTGTGAAGAATCCCGAGAAATTCATGCCCGAGACGATGATACCGAAACATGAGAACTTCACGCCGGAGATGTTCGAGCAACTGATCGCATTCTTGGGCGCGACGGAAGGCGAGTGAGGCGCATCGGCGAGTTGGCGGCGGATCGCATCTGGCTTTGTATGCAGCTCGCTTGCGAGCGCTCAGCGATCGGAGCGCTCGCAAGCGAGCTGCCTACCGCGATCGACAGATACCCCGGGCAAGCGAGCTGCCTACCGCCGATCGGAAGATGCGCCCGCGCGAGCGAGCCTGGCGGCTTCGGCCTCGACTCGGGACGGGCGGCGCGACGTAGTTCCCCCACGTCCTGTTTCAGTCGCCGGTTTAATCCCCTCCCCCATGACCACACTTCAGAATCGCCTCTGCCTCCTTCTGCTCGCCCTTGTGTTGCCGCTCGCGGCGGCCCCGAAAAAGCTGCTGGTCGTCACCGTGACGACGGGCTTTCGCCACAGCTGCATCCCGCTTTCCGAGCAAGTGCTGGAACAACTCGCGGCGAAAAGCGCCGGGGCCTTCACCGTCGACTTCGTGCGCCAGCCGGAGGGCGAGCCCAAGTCGCCCCGCAAGCCGCGCACCACCAAGGGCGGCGAACAGGAGCCGGCTTTCCTCGCGGCGATGGCGAAGTGGCAGGAGGAAGAGAAAGTTTACCAGGTCGCCCGCGCGGCGTGGATGCCCGCGGTCGTCGCGGCCCTGAAGCCGCTCGCGCCCGCTAATCTCGAAAACTACGACGGCGTGGTCTTCGCCAGCACCACGGGCGACCTCCCGCTGCCCGACAAGCAGGGCTTTCTCGACTGGATCGCGGCGGGTCATGCGTTTGTCGGTATCCACGCGGCGACCGATACGTTTCACGGCTTCCCGCCGTTTATCGCGATGATCGGCGGCGAGTTTCTCACCCACGGACCGCAGGTGAAGGTCGACTGCCTCAACCAAGATCCGGCGCACCCGGCGACCCGGCATCTGCCGGCGGTTTGGACGGTGTTCGACGAGATCTACGAACTGAAGAACTTTGAGCGCGCCAAAGTGCGCGGGCTGCTCGGGCTCAACAAGCATCCGCAGACCCAGGCACCGGGCGACTACCCGATCGCGTGGGGCAAGGCTTACGGCCAAGGCAAAGTCTTCTACACCTCGCTCGGGCACCGTGAAGATATGTGGGACCCGACCGCGTTGGTTGACGGTAAGCGGATCAACGCGCCGGAGATATCCAGGGCTTTCCAGCAGCACGTGGTGGGCGGGGTGCTGTGGGCGCTGGGGCTCGCCGAGGGCGAATCCGCGCCGCAGGCGGTCAAGCTGGATTGAGCCGGCGGTTCGGGTGCAGGGCCTTGGTGGCGATATTTTCTTTAGAGCAATGCATCCGCGCCGGGCGGTGATCCGTTGCATGGGTGCGACCGTTGGACTTTGTCCACCCGGCCGTGCTCAGCATTCACCCTTCGGTATTATCGTCTCCATGAAACTCCGCTCCCTGTTCGCCACCCTCGCGCTCTGCACCGGTCTCGTCTCGGCCGTCTCGGCCAAGACCGTCGTTGAAATCGCCATCGGCTCGCCCGATCACACCACCCTCGTCGCCGCCGTGAAGGCCGCCGGGCTCGTCGAAACCCTGAGCGGCAAAGGCCCGTTCACCGTGTTCGCGCCCACCAACGCCGCGTTCGCCAAGCTCCCTGCCGGCACCGTAGACTCGCTGCTCAAGCCCGAGAATAAGGCCAAGCTGGTCGCAATCCTCACCTACCACGTCGTCCCCGCCAAAGTCATGGCCGCCGACGTGAAGACGGGCGAAGCTCCTTCGGTCAACGGCAAGAAGCTCGCGCTCAAGGCCGACGGTATGGGCGTTACGGTCAACGGTGCCAAAGTCATCGCGGCCGATCTCGTTGGCAGCAACGGTGTCGTCCACGTCGTCGACACGGTCATCCTTCCGTAATTCGTAGACCCGAGCCGAAAGGCGTCGGATCAATTTCATCCAGCATCCGGTTCCGTAAGGGCCGGGTGTTTTTTTGTGCCGTTTTGCGAAGGGTCGCGCGAATCAGGAGCGCCGAAAAAGCGGGGTGAGAATGAGGCGGACCACCTCCGGCGGGCGTTTGGTGCGGAGGGAGGCTTGGAAATAGCTGCCGGTGGCGAGGGGCTTGTTGGTGCGGACGTCGCGGACGTCGATTTTCATCTCGATGAGGTAGTCTTTGAAATCCCACTGCCAGCGATCTTCGTAGCTGACGATGGCATCCACGCCTTGCTCGGGCCGCATGGTGGCGACGCCGAACGTCGCGTCGTAGCCGAGGGCGCGGAGCTCGGTGGCGATGATCGCGTCGAGGCGGTGGTTGTCAGAAAGGCGGCTCTCGACGAAGATGCGTTTGAAGGGCGCGAGGTCGACGGCTTTGCGCGTGGACAGGGCGGTCGCGCAGCCCGAGAAAACGAGGGTCACGGCCAAAAGGGCGAGGAGGCCGGAGGCGC
>JBDNFZ010000206.1:0-3785 GCA_041689555.1 Opitutaceae bacterium
CGCCGGGACTCGATTGGAACCGCTGGGTGGGGCCCGCCGCGGAGCGCAACTACCATCCCGATTATTGCCCCTTTCGGTGGCGGGGCTGGATCGATCTCGGTGGTGGTCCCATCGGAGACATGGCCGTGCACAATGCCGACCCGGCGTTCTACGCTCTCGATCTGGGCGCGCCCGATTGGGTCGACGCGGAGACCGCACCGACCAATCCCGACACGTTTCCCGCGTGGAGCATCGTCACCTACCATTTTCCCGCCAAGGGGCTGCGCGGCCCCGTGAAGATGATTTGGTATGACGGCGGCAAACTCCCGCCCCGTCCTCCGCAGCTGGAGCCTGAACGGAGCCTGGGCGACAACGGGATTTATTTCGTCGGCGGCGAAGGCGTGCTCATGGCGCCCGGTTCGGCGGGCACGCCGCGTCTCGTGCCCGAGAGCCGGATGCGGGAGTTTCGCCTCCCGGCCAAATCCATTCCCCGCAGCGTCGGCCATCGCCGCGAATGGGTGGACGCCTGCCGCGCCGGCCAGCCGCTCGACGCGAAGGCGGGATTTTGGTATTCGGCCCCGTTCACGGAAGCTCTGCTGGTGGGCGTCCTGCCGATTCTCGCGGGCAAAAGCATCGAGTGGAACGCGCAGACGATGACGGCCACCAACGCACCCGAACTCGCCCGGTTCATCCGCAAGCTCTACCGCCCCGGCTTCGGATTGCCGGCGGATGTCCGCCAAATCGCCTGATTCTTTGCAGAGCCCGGCCCGCCGGATTTAAAAAACGCGGGCTCGCGCGGCGACAGGTCCGTCCGTTTGCACGGGCGGTTTTTCCGCACCGCGACGGGTGACGTCGCCCGCACCTTCCCTTCGACGGAGCGGATTAACCGGTGCCGAAATCGAAGCCGTAGCCAAACGTGACGGGTGTTCGCAAGCGCGACCAAGACGGAAGATTCGGCCGAGTTCAGGCTGGAAGCAGCGGGATGGGATGGGCGAGGCGAGCGGCGGGATTGGGCGGGAGTGTTTCGGCCGTGCGGGTGCGCGAGGCGAGCAGCGAGGCCGCGGGGCGGCGGTCCGTTGACAGGGCGCATAAAAGCATAAAAGTGCCCGGCTATGCGCACGACGATCGATTTGCCGGACCCGTTGTTCAAGGAGGCGAAAGCTGCGGCCGCTTTGCGGGGCGTGGCGTTGCGCGACGTGATGGAGGAGGCGCTGCGTCGGCTGCTTCAACCTCACGCGGTGAAGAAGCCGGCGGTGACGCGGGGCCGGCTGCAGAGTAAAAACGGGTTCCTCGTGGTGCAGCACAAGGGCCGGCGCGTCGTCAGCCCCACGCCGGAACAGCTCGATGGGTGGCTCTAACGGAGACCTGCCGGATGCCAACGTGTGGCTCGCGCTCGCGGTGGCCGGGCATGTCCATCACGCCGAGGCGCAGGCGTGGATCGCGAGCCGCGAGCTGCGGCCGCTGATGTTTTGCCGCATCACGCAGATGGCGTTGTTGCGCCACCTCACGACCGAAGCGATCATGGGCGGCGACGTGTGCTCGCAACGGGAGGCATGGAGCGTCTACGACGCGGCGCTGACGAGGCCGGACACGCATTTTCAGTCGGAGCCGCCGACGCTTGAGGCGGTATGGCGGGCGCGGGCGGCATCCGGGCAGCCGGGCGGCAAGCAGTGGACGGACTTGTATCTCGCGGCCTTCGCGCACGGTCGCGGGTTGCGGGTGGTCACGTTTGACCGTGGGTTTCGGCGCTTGCCGGAAATCGAGATGCTGTTGCTCGGGCAGGCGCGCTGAGTTTGCGGGCATCGTGTGCAGAAGCGGGCGTTTGAGGAATCGAGACAGCGGCGGCGGGTGATTGTGAACGGCCGTTCACAATTGGGTGGGGATCGAGTCTGGGTGGCGGGAAGGGGATTTTCGGTCGGCTGTCGGCTGTCGTGCCATGGCCTCGATTTCAGGGCGATCTCACCCGGGCGGCGTGCCTTTCTGTCAAGAGTCAACCCATGACCCCTTTTTATGGCTCCTTTCTGTCAAGAGTCAACCCATGACCCCTTTTTCTGGCTCCGCATGACCCCTTTTTCTGGCTCTGACCCCTTTTTCTGGCTAATCTTCATGATAGCCTCGGCCTTGGTGCTGCCATAAGCCATCGCTCCCGGCAGCGCAGATACTTCGGCAATCCAGCGGCCATCGTCTTCGCGCTCTACTTCGATTTGCATGGCTGGGACGATGCCGCCCACTGCGAAGCCCGCAAGCGCTTCTTTGGAGGATCGGAGGCTACGATCAGCATCCGACGCCTCCACGATCCCACCACACCCCACCAACCAAGTAACAACCGCGCCTCCGAGGACCAAACAATGCTCACGTGAGCGCGAACTCTTTCCGAATGGATGCGTGCTTATGGATACGTCCGGACCGGACGTCCGCGAGGCCGGCTTCAATTTTCTGCCGCACGTAGATGCGATAAATGAGATCGTCCGGCGTTGATGACGCACGAAGATCGCGCACGAGCTTAATGGCTTTAGTCTTCACTCTGCTGCGTCGCATGCTGGAGGTCAGAATTTCTAAAAAATTTTTGCTGTCCATCGGGATGGCAAGCGGATCTTAAGATCCAAGGCACCGCGGCCAAATGTTTCGAGCCGACACAAATATTAACGAAAATCGGCTGAGGAGCCATTCGGCTCGGCCGTTGTTCACGGGACAAACCGGATGCCCGCAACGAGTCTTAGTAAAGTAGAGCCCCAGAAAAAGTCGATTTTCTCATATCATTGCCCACGACAATGCACCCACAGTAGCAGCTAAAATTACGGTGGTGGTCCGCCACAGAGTTTTAGCGAGCTCTGCCTGTCTTAGTGCAGATTGCAGCTCAGCTATTTTCACCGCAGCCTCCGTCACAAAGTTCTCGGCGGGGTAAGTGCGGATAACAGGGCTTCCCATCACATCTCTTGGAGAAACAATTTTGAAAACTACATTTCCCCGAAGTCTAGCCGGGGCTCCATGCATATCCCAAATAGCAAGCGCCACGGGACGCCGATTCATTCTTTTCTCTGCTGCAGTGCGCATAGCTTCGACGCCCTGGGCCGCTTCAATTTCTTTGAGACTTCGTGGATCGTCGTGACGAGCGATCACTTGGATCAACGCGCCGACCTCTTCCTCAAACTCGTTAGCGAAGGGGTTCTCTTGCTGAAGCGCGCCAAAGTCGGACAACAACTGCTCGCCGAAACCCGGCACGATCGAAACGGGAAACCAACTGTCACGCAATGATACGGTGCTTTCGACTAACCGGTTATGGCCGTTCGGCAGTGAAGCACGAGCCTCGGATGCTATTGGATTCATGGTGATTGTATTCTGTTCGTGCCCCAGAGCGTCGCTCGACCTCACCGCACTTTGCCGGATGTTTTTGCAGAAAGTTTCAGCTCATCGCCATTTAAAATCTAAGGGGCAAATTTTTGGTGCCGAATGAGTCCAAAAGCCGATCTGCCTTCAGCTTGAAGCTCCTGGCAACCACATGCCGCGCGCCGCCGAAGTCGAGGGGATTGAAGCCCTATGGTCGAACCGGGTGTGTGACTGGATTCTGGCCGTGGCGGATCAGGCGGCGGCGGCGAAGTTGGATTTGGCGGGGTGATTCCAACTGTCCCAAAAGGCGTCGAGCTGGCCGCCGAGGAGCGCGCAGTGCGTGTGCAGGACCGCGAGCAAGCCCGCTTCGGACCAGCACATGCCGGATTGTTTGGCGCGTTGACCGACGACGGTCTTGCAGCCGGCTTCGACCACGCCGGAGCCGATGAACAGACCTTGTTGGCGAAACTCGCCGTAGC
>JBDNFZ010000207.1:0-3645 GCA_041689555.1 Opitutaceae bacterium
CTGGCATTGACCGCAATGGCTTTTATACAATGCAACCTACATTGATTAAAATTGGCGTCAGTGGCTGAGGGCTGCGGATGACTGCGCAGCTCCTTCCTCTGCTCTGTCTTTCCGATGTTCAAATACGTTGTCAGCCACAGCCCCAGTCGCAACCTACGCTTACTCCTTCTATATCTCACTCCTTTTCCTTTCCCCTCCACAGCTTCGCCCCGTCGCTTCCCGGGAGAAAGCAACTGCGACTGATGGGACTGATTGAGACCGCATATAAGCGGGTGCGGTTGAAGCCGCGTGAACCTAACCGGGCGTGAGTTTCAAGAACGTCTTTACCACCGGCAACAACTGACGGACGCGGGTGTGCCAATCCTGGAGCGATTGCAGACGGCGCGTGAGTTCTTTGGCCGCGACCTTGTTCGCCGCGGGCACCGCCCGCTTAAGTTCGCCGATCCGTTCCGCGCCCGGGGTCAGGTGCTTGGCCAAACGCTGCTCCATAAATCTCAAGGCGAGTTTTCTCAGTTCAAGATCGGGCACGAACAGCTCCGCCCGATCACTCGCCGCCGAGACCTCTTTGATGGCGCCCACTTCCTGCAGCACGCGAAGCCCCTGTGAAATCGAGCCTTTGGAAATCTCCAGGCTCGCTTCAATTTCCGAAAAACTCACTGGCTGCGGCGCCGCAAAGATGACGCCGTAGATGGCCGCCACCGATTTGGGAACACCCAGTAAATCCGCCGCTTCGACAAAAAACTCTACTATTGCCGCTTCAAACGCGACCACCTCAGAACTCCGCTCTCCAGAGCGGAGGAGCTCGGGGGTCATACGTGAAGAAGTGATGGCGCTATCCCGCATTCCCCGACTAGGAGGACCGTTATCTTCCTAAGTTCAATATAAATTGAACTGTATTTTCTTTGGGAGGCGCGCCGAGGTGGGCCGCGAGCTCCGCGCGCGGCCATCTGCCACCGCAAATCCATTTCGGCAATGCCACGCTATGGCCACGAAAAACACGAAAATTCCGCGGAGCTTCGTTCTTGGTCTCCCGCGCGCCTATAGGCGCAAAACAGGCTCCGCCGTAGCCTGATGCCCTTTGTGTTTTTTGTGGCGAAACATCTGGTTTCCGGCACTCCCGCAACGTTCACAGCGTCACGCCCTTCTTGCATCGTCCATGACACTCGCTTTCCCATTCTTTTCCTATCCCCATCGGCCGCGCGCGGAGCTCACGGCCCACCTTCCGATCCTCTCAACGCTCAACTCTCAGCTCTCAGCTCCCAACTCTCAGCTCTCAACTAACGACTTCTGCCTCTACCCGCTCATCGGCGCTCATTTCTGTCACAAGGGCTTAGGGAGATCCTCGAAAAGGAACGAAGACCCTCCCTACTTTAAGTCAAAAGACAGGGCTTCAAGGCGGTCAGTGTGCACTTCAATGAGATCTGCATTATTCAAAAGAACGGTAACTTCGTTCCATACCCGCGCCAGCATCCCTTCCAGTTCCATTCGCCGCATATTTCCGGTTCTCACCCAAACGATCTTTGGAGGAGGTCCCTCAACTGCAAGGCGCTCGAAGAAGTCGGCGTCTTTCGTCACGATGACCGAATGGTTTGCGCGTCCCCGAATCCATAACTGGTGGTCTGACATTCTTTGACCGAGACTACTGACATGCACCGCACTTGGCCCGAATAGGGTGCGCAGGGTTTTCGGCAGATTTTCGTCGATCAGGATTTCGTTCACGAGGCGAGCCGCACGATACTGTGAGCTTCACTGAGTCGCTGAGCGTAGGCCAGGCAGGCAAGCACGTCGTCGCGGCTGATCTGGGGATATCCGATCAAGATATCGTCGACCGTGTCACCGGCGCTCAGAAACGAAAGCACGGTCTGCACCGTAATGCGCGTCCCTTGAATCACGGGCTTTCCGTTGCAGACTTCTGGGTTAATTTCTATCCGATCCATTATAAAAATTTTACCTACAGTCGTGCGCTCCGCAAGCGTTAAGGGAGCGGAGGAAAGTGAGCAAACATATCGCCCGAATTTGAACGCTGATCGGCGCTGATACGAACTGCGGAGCGAACCAAGAAGCGAACCAAGGGGGTCAGGCTTTGTGGTTTGTGGTTGATTATAAAAAACCTTAAAATGAGTCGAATCTGTAGCTTCTAAGACGGTTACCCCAAAGGCGGAAGAAGGGCAAAAGGTCAGGCATGAATGGCGCTTTTTGCGGTCGCTCGCTGCGAGCCAAGTAGAAAGATACCCAATCCTAGCCATTATATTCTACACCAGCCACTTGATTGTTTGGCCGACCGTTTGGTTGACGAGGCATTCTGTTCGTCGTTCACGCGCACTGGCTCACGCGCCGCCTCCCGGCGGACCGTCTCCCCGCTTGACCCCGCCCCGGTTCGTGCGTCATTTGGTTGCACATGAAATCCGTCTCCCTCCGCTACATGCAGCACCACCTGAGCGACGTCATGCGCCATGTGGACCAGGGCCAGGAGGTGCTCGTCACCCGCCGGCGCCGCACCATCGCCCGCCTCGTGCCCGCCGCGCCGGTCGCCACCCGGGTCAAATGGCCCGATTTCGCCGCCCGCGCCGCCCGCATCACGGGCCGCCCGCTCAGCGCCACCATCCTGGATGAACGCGACTGACCATGGCCGGTGACCTTTATCTCGATACTTCCGCGCTGGTGAAGCTCTACGTGGGGGAACCGGAATCCGCCGAGCTGTCCGCCTTTGTCCGCAAGCTGGCTCCCCCCCTGCCGTTCTCCTCCCTGCATGAGCTGGAATTGACCCATGCCATCGAACGCCGGCGCGAGGAGGGCGACCTCACCACCATCCAACTCAACCAGATCACGGCGGCCCTCGACAAGGATCTGACGACCGGCGTCCTCGCCCGCCCCACCGCCAACTGGCCGGGCACCTTTGCCCGCGCTATTCATCTGCTGCGCCAGCATCGCGGCCTTCGTTCTCTCGACGCCCTGCATATCGGTCTGGCCTTGGAGACCGGCGCGGTGTGGTTCGTGACCTACGATCGCCGGCAGGGCAAAGCCGCCAGCGCCGAGGGCCTGAAGCTCTGGCCGAAGTCGTTGGGCTGAGCGCGCCGGCGCGATGGAGTCGGCTGAGCGCGCGGCCGCCGGCGCGATGGAGTCAGCCCCTAACCTTTGGGAGGCGTGAGGTGTGAGGGAAGAGGCGTGAGGTGTGAGGGAAGAGGCGTGGGGGGGGAGGGAAGAAGGCGTGAGGCATGAGGTGTGAGGTGCTAATCGCCAGGGAAGCGATTGCTTGGGTCTCCGCAGCGTGGGAGCGAGCTTGCTCGCGATTGCTTAGGTCTGGAATCGCGAGCAAGCTCGCCCCGACGGTTTCCACGCGGCGAAGGGCGTGGGCGGATAGGCCATATCCGTATCCATCCGTGTCTAAACGTGGTTCAACTCCTGTTTCTAGGTTTAAGGTTTAAGTTTTAAGCCGTAAGCTCAGGAGCTGTAATGCTGAAGACTGATTCCGTCTCTCAACGCTCAACGTTCAACACTCAACCCGGCGGCATCAGCGCGCGCCGGTGTCCACTTCAAAGCTCCAGTCGCACGACTTCGCTCTCGGTTTTATCGGATGTCAGAAGTCTCATGTCGAATACCAGGAATGAGGTGTCAGAAAGCCCAGCCAGTGACGTAGGGATACGC
>JBDNFZ010000208.1:0-3328 GCA_041689555.1 Opitutaceae bacterium
AGGTTGGGAGGCGGAAGCCCAAAGGCAATCCGCGAGACGCTTGCCTACGGGGTTTTTCGTCTGACCATGGTGCGATGCTCCACGTGGTGCTCTTTCAGCCCGAGATTCCGCAGAATACGGGAAACATCGGTCGGATGTGCGCGTTGACCAAGACGCGACTGCACCTGATTCATCCCCTGGGGTTCGTGATCAATGATCGCAATCTGCGTCGTGCGGGCATGGATTATTGGAAATCGCTCGACGTGCACGAGCACCCGGACTGGGCGGCCTTCCGATCAAGCGCGCTCGGGCCGCGCCGGTTGTGGTTGTTCACCACGAAAACGGATCGGAGTTTTTGGCAGGTCAAGTTCGAGGACGACGACGGGTTGGTCTTCGGCAGCGAGAGCTCGGGCGCACCGGCCTGGCTTCATGCCGAAATGGGCGACGACGCTCGCGCGACGATCCCGCACGCAAACGCCGAACTGCGTTCGCTCAACCTGAGCACCGCGGCCGGGGTGGCGACCTACGAAGCCTTGCGGCAAGTGGGGATGCCGCGGGTCCCGGTGGGCAATCAGTAGCTGCGTGAGACCGTGGCTCCGTTCTTATCGCGGAAGAAGATCGAACGCTGCTCGACATCGAGTCCATCGAAGGAGATGCCGAGACGTATTTGGGCCGGATCCCCGGTCCGGGTGAGACGGTCGTTGATCATCACACGCGCAGGAGATCCCGGAAAGACTCCGCTTATCCTGACGTTTACGACCCACGTCAGGAAGGCCTCGCTCGCTTCGATCCCGCCGTTGGGGCTCGGGCTGGTGATGGTGATGCCTCCGCCGAGTTGCAGGCGTTTAGGCGAGTGAACGGAAGCGGCGGGGGTTGCTTCGCTCGGTGCGACCACGGCGGGCTTGAGTGAGGAAACAATCGGGGCGGGAATGATGCCGGCCGCCTGATCGGCCGCGCTTTGGGCGAGACTAAAGTCGATCAGCGATTGGGCCATCTTGTCGGTATCCTCGGCGCTGACGGACGTCTTGACGGGCGGCGCCGGTTTTTTCGGAGCACCTGGGGTCGCGGTGCGACCTGCCTTATCGGCGGGAGTCTTCGCCATGCCCTCGGGATTGGCGATGACACCGTCGAGCGTCCCGGCGCGGGCGTTGTTCTTTTCGACGACGGCTTTGGTCTGATTGAGCACCTGACCGGGGAGGGCAAACATCTGGCCGATGGCGCTGGTCGGAGCCTTCGTCTCGCCGGCAGCGGCGAACGCAGGTTCGGGCGCGGAGTCGGTCGGGGGGGTGTAGACGGAGCCTTGCGGACGGGTCTTCGGATCCTTGCCCTCGGAAAGGGTGATGACGTTATCGAGATCCGCGACGCGTTCATCGTTGCTCGCGACCACGTCCTTGGTCTTGCCCATGACTTGGGCGGGCATGGCGAGAATCTGGTTGACCGTCTTGAAGGGAGTCAGACCCGCCTTGCTGCTCATCTTTGCGGCGATCGCGGGATTCGAGATGCTCAGGTAATAGAAAAGCATGAACCCGAGGATCACGACGGCGACGGAGAACTTCAGCAGGAGCGTGCACAGCTTGATGAACCTGATCAGAGGGGAGCGCTCGGCATTGAACGGCTGGGCGCCGCCGAGCACGATATCCGGAAGCTGCGCCTCGGCCTTGGGCCCGGCGGGCTTGATCGGGAGTGAAGCGGTCGCCGGCGCACTCGTGGCCCCGGATACGGCGTTGGTTGGAACCGGATCGCCGGCTGTGGCGGGAGCGATTGGAGTCGGCGACACACCGGGAGCGGCCGGCTGATTCGGGGCCGGAGTTTCCGCCCGATCAGTGGAGGACGGCTCGTGTCTCATGTCCTGAAAGAGTGGCCTCGCGCCGGGCGTTGCAAAGCAAATTGGCAGCCCGGTGGAGCGAACCCGGTGTGCCGGGCTCAGGGTATCTCGCGGAGGCGAACGCAGGCGACTTCGCGGTTCGGGCCGTCGGCCGAGAGCGGGGGAATGGCGGCCTTGCAAACGGCTTGGGCGTAGGCGCAGCGCGGGTGGAAGGCGCAGCCCGCGGGCGGGTCGATGGGCGAGGGCGGATCGCCGGCGAGAACGATGCGTTGGCGGGTGCGCTCGACATCGGGGTTCGGCGTGGGAATGGCGCTGACGAGCGCGCGGGTGTAGGGGTGCCGGGGTCGTTCGATCACATCGGCGGCGAGGCCGAGTTCGACGATTTTCCCCAGATACATCACGGCGATCCGGTCGGAGATGTGCTTAACGACGGAGAGATCGTGCGCGATGAAGATGAGCGTGAGGTTCATCTTGCGGGTCAGTTGGGCGAGGAGGTTGAGAATCTGCGCCTGGATCGACACGTCGAGGGCCGAGACCGGTTCGTCGGCGACAATGACCTTGGGTTCGAGAGCGAGGGCGCGCGCGATGGCGATACGCTGGCGTTGCCCGCCCGAGAATTCATGCGGGTATTTTTGCATGAAACGCGGCGCGAGGCCGACGACGCGCATAAGCTCGGCGACGCGGGCCGGGACCTCGGCCGGAGGGCACACGCGATGGACCAAGAGGGGTTCGGCCAGCGCCGCGAAGACCGTCATGCGCGGGTTGAGCGAGGCATAGGGGTCTTGAAAGACCATCTGCATTTCGCGTCGGGCGGCGAGGAGTTCCCGGGCGGAGTCGGTCGCGAGATTACGGCCGTTGAGGACGACCGTGCCGCCGGTGGTGGGGACGAGTTGGAGGATCGTGCGGGCGAGGGTGGATTTCCCGCAGCCGGATTCGCCCACGAGGCCGAGGACCTCGCCGCGCCGCACGGTGAGGCTGACGCCGTCGACGGCCTTTACGGTGCCGACGTGACGTTTCAGAAGGAAGCCCTTCGTGATCGGGAAGTGGGTCCTGACGTCGGTGAGTTGGAGAATCGTATCGGACATTTTCAGGGGAAAGGGCAACCGGAACGCGCGCGAAAACGTAGGGGAGTCGCAGGCTTAAAGTTCGCCGGCCTGAACGCGGAGGCAGGCTTGGGCGTGGGTGGGGCCGACCGGCGCGAGTTCGGGCGTGGTGGCGGTGCAGCCCGGCTGGGCGAATTCACAGCGGGGGGCAAAAGCGCAGCCGGGGAGGTTCTTGGAGACATCGGGCGGCAGGCCGGGAATCGTGTAGAGCTCGGCGCCTTTGGCTTGGAGCGCGGGGATCGATTTTTGGAGGGCGCGGGTGTAGGGGTGACGCGGGGCGTGGAAAAGGGTGCGGGTGTCGGCGGTCTCGACGATGCGCCCGGCATACATGACCTGCACGCGGTCGCAGAGTCCGGAGACGACGCCGAGGTCGTGGGTGATGAAAACGACGGCCATGCCGAGTTCGCTTTGCATCTTCTTG
>JBDNFZ010000209.1:0-5178 GCA_041689555.1 Opitutaceae bacterium
AAGGCGTCATGCAGCTGCGCCGATAGAGTGAGCCGACTTCGACGCCGCAAGCGCAAAGCCCCCCCGTCTCTCCGGCGTTTTCGGCTTCACCTCCGCTCGCCCGCTGCAAGGCTCCTCCACCATGCGCCCTACCCTGCTCCGCCTTCTGCTCGCCGCTTTCCTCGCCACCGCCCTGCACGCAGCGACGCCACCCGCGGCGAAAAAGATCGTTGAAAAAGCCGACGACCTGCCGCGCCACACCTACCCGCTGGCTCTTCCGCCTTCAGCCCTACTCAAGGATGACACCGCCTTCGCCGCCCTCGCCGTCGCCGTGAAGAAGAATCTCCTCGCCGACCTCGCCGGCTACGACATCCGGGACCGCACCACCCTCCAACGCTATAAAAGCACCCTGCTCGCCCTCGCCCTCCTCGAGCGCGACTTCGCCGCCGCTCGCTCCCTCATCGTCGAGTTGCGGACCTTGGAAGAGAAACCCGCGGCCAAACTCACGACCGGCCTCGTCGCAGAGGCGGTGAGCAACGCGAGCCGGCAAGCCCTTGATCCCGCCGGCTACCCGTCGGCTTTTCAAAACGCCCTCGGTGCGCTCGTCGCCCCGCTTCCGTGGAAGGTTGTCCAAGATAATCTCAAGGAACTGAAATCCGGTTTCGAGATTCGCAGCGAGGCCCTGCTCGTCGGGATCGCCCGCGAGGAACTCGATCCCGCCGTCGCGAAGACCGGAAGCATCTCCGGCGACGTCGCCAGCCAGCTCGTCGGCATGCGCAACAATCTCGTCAACTACCTGCCCGTGAAGACGCAGATCGTCGCCGCCCTCGCCGCGGTGATCGACGCCAACAAGACCGTGAAACCCGACCTTTGGACCCCGACCTTGGTGAACTTGTCCCCGTCTTCGACGGCCTCTCCCGTCGTGATCGGCGTCTGGGACAGCGGCGTCGATATCGGAATCTTTAAGAACAACCTTTTCTCCGCGAAGGACGGGACCAACGGCTTCGCCTTCGACCTCCACTCCAACCGGGTGAGCGAGCTCGTGTTTCCCCTCACCGACCTCAAGGCACCGCTCCCGGAAATGATCGGTCGCCTGAAGGGCTTCAGCGACCTCCGCGCCTCCCTCGACAGCCCCGAGGCCTCCGACCTCAAAAAGCTCATGTCCGGGCTCAAGGCCGATCAAGTGAAGCCCATGCTCGAGGACCTCGGCATCGCCGGCAACTGGTCCCACGGCACGCACGTCGCCGGCATTTCTCTCGCCGGCAATCCCTTCGCCCGGGTCGTCGTCGGCCGCATTACCTTCGGCTACACCATGATCCCGGAGAAGCCCACGGTGGAGCAGGCCCGCAAGGACGCCACCGCCTACGGCGACGCCATCGCCTATTTCCGTGCCGCCGGTGCCCGCGTCATCAACATGAGCTGGGGCGGCTCCCTCCGCGGCGTCGAGGACGCCCTTGAGACCAACGGCATGGGCGACGCCGCCGAGCGCAAGAAAGCCGCACGCGAGATCTTCGACATCGGTCGCGACGCACTGTTCGCCGCTTTCAAAAGCGCGCCGGAAATCCTCTTCGTCGCCGCCGCCGGCAACAGCGACAACAACGTGAAGTTCGACGAATTCATCCCCTCCTCCTTCCAGTTGCCCAACATGATCACGGTCGGCGCCGTCGACCAAGCCGGCGCAGAAACGTCGTTCTCCAGCTTCGGTCCGATGGTCAACGTCCACGCCAACGGCTTCGAGGTGGACTCCTACATTCCCGGCGGCCAGCGCCTGAAATTTAGCGGCACCTCGATGGCGTCACCCCAGGTAACCAACCTCGCCGGCAAGTTGTTCGCTCTCGATCCGAGCCTCACGCCCGAGAAGGCCAAGGCTCTCATCATCGCCGGCTGCGAGCAAAAGGGCCGCGTCAACCTCGTGAATCCCGCGAAGACGCTGGCATTGCTGAAAAAGTAATCGTCGCCTCCGAGGTCGGCCGTGCATTCCGCGCGCGGCCAAGCAGAGCCCGAGGCTCCTCTGAAGCCGCTGATTTCATCGCGTCGGTTCCTTGCGCTCGCCTCACCGCGCCGGGTATTGCAAAACCGCCCGTTTCCCGCCGCCGAGCAGCCGTTCCTCCGGAGTCTTCTTCCGGAAATCGCCGCTCGAAAAATGCGTCGACCACAACACCAGCATTCCCTCGTCCAGAAAACACACCGCGGGATAGATCAGGTCACGCGTCGCCTTCGCCCCGTCCCAACCCTCGTCGTCTACGATCACCGGCGCGCCCCAGGTGTCGCCCTCGTCCGCCGACACCGCATAAACCAGCGGAGCGCGCGGGAAAAACCAGCCCGGCTTCGATGGCGCCACATGGTTGTAGAACACGATCAACCGCCCGTCCGGCAACCGGTGCAGCGTGAGCGAACTGCACGGCGAGACCATCGAGGTGTTGCGCGGCGCGCTCCACGTCGCCCCGCCGTCGGTCGATTCCGACCGTAGCAAAAACCCCGTGCCCGATCGTGCGATCATGAGCACCCGCCCGTCGCGCAGTTCCACGACGCACGGCTCAAGCATCCCGCGCGGCCCGGCGGGTATCGGCACCGGCCGCGAGCGCCGCCACGTCACCCCCGCGTCGTCGCTGTAGAAACACACCGACTCGTCGATGTCGCCCTCGTCCTTGCTCCCCGCGAATTCGTGCGCCACCGGCACCAGCAACCGACCGCTGCGGAGCTGCACCAGCCGGTCGTTCATCACATAGTTGGCGTCGTCGCGCACGCCCTCGCCCACGATGCGCGGTTCCGACCACGACGCTCCGTCGTCGCCGGAAAACGCGATCACCGGCAGCGCCCCGCCCTTGTTCTTCGGCAGATGCCGGTGCGCCAGCAGCGCCAGCCGTCCGTCCTGCAATCGCAGAAACTAAATCCCCCCGTCGCTGATCATCCCCGTGAGCGCCCACGGCAACTTCAACGCGCCCTCCTCGCGCCACGTCCGCCCGCCGTCCGTGCTGCGAAACAGCGGCGGCACCGGAAACTGCTTCGCCAATTCCTCGAAATTAACCGGCGGACGTCCCCACGGCGCCGCCATAATGATCTCGTTCTTCCCCACTCGGAACATCCCCGGCCCGATGAACTGCCGGTCCGGCGTGTGGCGCACAAAATAGTCCGGCGAGACCACGAACTCCGCCCGCGTCCAACCCGTCGGCACCCGCGTCTCCTCCGCCTTGGCCAAACCGGCCAGCAACACCGCCGCCAGCGCGAGCGCCCGCCTCATTTGTGATCCCATGGGAGTTTAACGTCGATTTTCGAATGCTTCCAAACGTGAAATACATCGAACATTTTCCCCGGATTCAAAATCCCTTTCGGATCGAGCGCTATTTTCACCGCCTGCATCGCCCGCACCTGCGCCGGCGAATGCTGGATGCGTAAAAACGGCGTCTTCGCCAAACCGATTCCATGCTCGCCCGAGATCGCACCGCCGAGCGCCACGACCGTTTTCATGAGCTGCTGCACGGCCTTCTCCGCCGCGCGCGTCTCGTCGGCGTCGGCGCGGTGATACATGATGTTCACGTGGAGATTTCCGTCGGCGAGGTGACCGAACGTCGGCACATGCAGTCCGCTCTCGCGTTTCAGTTTCTTCAAAAACCGCGCAAACTTCACGTAGCTGCGCATGGGTATGACAATGTCCTCGTTGAGCTTCGCGTCGCCGAGTTCGAACATCGCCCCCGAGCACTTTCTCCGCACCGCCCAAAGTTGTTCTGCCTCCTCGCGGTTTGCCGCCACCCGATGCGCCGTCGCGTGCGCTTGCGCCCACGCGAGCATCGCCACGCTTTGCTCTTGGACCTCGAGCTTCGAACCCGCCAGCTCCAACAAAATCACCGGCCGTCCCGCCTGCCCTTCGAAGACGCTTTGCTTCGTCGCCCGCTCCGCGCACAACACGCTCTCGCGGTCGAGAAACTCGCAGATCGCCGGCTGCAACCGCGAGCGAAACAACGCCAGCGCCGCTTTCAGCGCGTGCGCTTCGTCGGGAAACGACGTCAGCAACGTCCACCGCTCCGCCGGCAGCGGAATCAATTTTAACACCGCGCCCGTCACCACTCCCAGCATGCCTTCGCTGCCGATCCACAGATCGCGCATGTTAAAACCCGCCGAGTATTTCTTCGTCGCGGTCCCCCACTCCACGTATTCGCCCGTGGGCAAAAACCCGCGCAGCGCCACGATGAAGTCGCGCGTCACGCCATATTTCCCGCCGTGCATGCCGCCGGCGTTGCACGCGATGTTGCCGCCGATGGTGCAGTATTCCTTTGAAGAAGGATCGGGCGGATAAAACCAGCCCTTCGCTTCCGCCGCGCGCTGGATCGTCGCCACGTTCGCACCGCACTGCACGTGCGCCATGCCGGCATCCTCGTCGATCGTGATTTTGTTCAGCCCGAGCATATCGATCACCCACCCGCCGCGCACCGGCGCCGCCGCTCCCGTCAAAGTGGTTCCGCGCCCGCGGGTCGTCACGGGCACACCATGCCGGTTCGCGAGCGCGAGCACGACGCCGATGTCCGCCTCCTTGCGCGGCCGGACCACCGCCGTGGGCAGAAACGGCAGCTTGCTGCTGTCGAACGACGCATAACGCAGCGTCGCCGCATCGGTCCGCACGACACGCGCGCCGAGTTTACGTTTCAACGAAGCCGTGGCCGCAGGGTAGACGTTCATCAGAGACTGCGAAGTGAACCGCCCCGGGCCTTCCGTGCAAGTCGGTCGTCGAAGCCCCGGTCGTCGATCAACGGCTTTTCGATCTGTGTAGGGGCGTCCCTCGTGGACGCCCGCGGGCGTCGGCAAGCGACGGCCCTACCGAACGGCCAAACCGGAAAGCCGCAGTCTTCGGCCCTAGCCCGCTTACTTCCGACCTCAGCGCAGGAAACCCGCGCCGGTGTTAATCGTAAGATTCTTCCAGAAATCGGACGAGTCCGGCTTCTCCACTGTGCCGCCGAGCGTGAACGGCGTCGCCATCAGGTAATAGCCTTTGTCGTCTTGCCGGCCGCTCAGCTGACGCGCCCGATTCAGGCCGTTGGCCAACTCGGCTTTTGCGGCCAACTGGAGGTCCATCCGAAGCGCACTCTTCGCAAACGGCACGCCGGGCTTGGCGTCGATCCGCCCCGTCCCGGTCAGGCGCATGGCGGGCGAGATAAACTCGAGCGCCTGCACCACCACCGCCGCGTCCGCCCCTCGTTCGACCCG
>JBDNFZ010000210.1:0-21891 GCA_041689555.1 Opitutaceae bacterium
AGATAGCCGGGCATTGCGTTGATCGCGATAAAGGCGGTGAGCTTTCGACTCAGGCTGATCTGGGTCCACTTGCCGTGCAATCCGGTGATTGTCACCTTATCGTCCTTTGCGGCGTTTGTCAGCAAAGCGGCACCTGACTTAGGAGCTTGGAGGAGTTGTGCGCCTGGCACAACATCCAGGCTCTTTGTCAGATCCTTGTTCAAAAGGTAGGCCTCGAATGGGCCCGTTAACTCGACCGCCATCCACCCTGCGGGCGTGTTGGCAACCGCTTCGAGGACCGGCGTCGGCTCGGTGCCAGCCTTGAGGTAAGTGATCACCGGGGAACCGGCGTCCGGCCGGGTGTGGACGGCGGTGGTCTGGGTCAACGGCGCGGCTGCGAGCGAGGCGACGGCGACAATCAGGGCGGTGGCGTGAGCGAATTTATTCTTCATCGGTGGTGGCAGCGGGGGAAGGAATCGGCGGCCGGGTCTTAGCCGCCTGGAATTGAGCTTTTGGAGTGCTCGGAACCTGAAAGAGCATACTGATCTCCCGGCCCGACAATCTCTTTCCGGCACCCAACGGAAGGCCTTTGAGTTGCAGCGCGCCGATCTGGTAGCGCTTCAGGCGCTTTACGTCGTAACCAAGGGTGGTGAAGAGGAGCCTAATTTCCCGCTTCTTCCCGTGATGCATATGGACATCGAGGTTGCTGGCATTGCCCCCGACGCCGGCGTTGACCAGTGCGGCCCGCTCGACCTTCAACCGTTCTCCGTCAAACATGATGCCCTTGATCAGCAGCGGCAAGCGAGCGGCTGGAAAGGGTTGCTTCAACACGACAAGATACCGTTTCACGACAATACTTGAGGGGTGCATCAAGCGATGGGCCAAATCGCCGTCGGTTGTGAGAATGACGAGACCCTCGCTGTCCTTGTCGAGGCGACCGGCGCAAAAAAAGCGCAAGCGCGCCAGTTCGCGGGGCAAGATCGAAAAAATCGTTTCCGGGTTGTGCGGATCTTCGTTGGAACAAACGAGGCCCCTTGGTTTGTGCACGGCGACGGTCATGAGCTCTTGCGCCACCGCGCGGACGGGTTTGCCGCTGACGGTAACCTTATCTTCACTGATCGTTATTTTTTGCCCGAGGGTCGCGGCCTTTCCATTGACCCAAACCTCTTTTCGGGCGATCAACGACTCGGCTGCTCGGCGCGAGCACACGCCTGTATCGGCCAGAAATTTATGCAAACGGACGGGTTCGGCGCTCATGGATAGGACGAGTTGGCGGCAAATGTAAGGGCGCTGCAAGCCTGCGCGCGGTCGGAAAGCGGCTTGCCAGCGCGGAACGCGGTTTGCTTCCTTTCGGTTTAGCCATGTCCAATCCTGCTGACGCCTCCGCTTACTCAAAGGATAATCCCTTTCCTGCGCATCTCACCGAGAGCCGGATGCTGAACAAGCCTGGTTCTGCGAAAGAGACGCGCCACTTCGCGCTGAGCCTGGCGGGCAGCGGTCTCCATTATAAAGCGGGTGATTCTCTCGGTGTTTTTGCAACGAACCGCCCCGAAGATGTCGCCGAGATCATCCAGCGGCTGGGTGCGACAGGCGATGAATTGGTTTCGCCGCAGGGATTGAAGCTTCCCGCGCCTTTGCCCTTTAAGGAAGTTTTATTCTCCAAGGTCGCACTGGCGGGCCCGACTAAAAAGATGATTGAGACACTCGCGGCTAAAGCCACGGCGGCAGAAGAGAAAGCCAAGCTTACGGGCTTACTTGCGCCGGAGTCGAAGGACCTTTTGATGGCATTTCTCGATGATCGCGAATTTATCGATCTGCTTTCGGAATTCCCGAGTGCAAAACTGACTCCGCAAGAATTCGTCGATCATCAGCGGAAGCTGATGCCGCGGCTCTACTCGATCGCTTCGTCCCCGCGGGTTTTCCCGAGCGAGATTCATCTGACGGTCGCGGTCGTGCGCTACGGGTCCAACGGCCGGCATCGCTCGGGCGTGTGCTCGACCTTTCTGGCGGACCGCGCGCAAGTCGGCTCGACGTCCACGCCGGTTTTCGTTTCGCATTCGCACTTCGGCCCGCCGGCAGACGGCGCGAAGGACTGCATCATGGTCGGGCCGGGCACGGGCATCGCGCCGTTCAGGGCGTTTCTTCAGGACCGCGTGGCCATAGGCGCGACCGGACGGAATTGGGTGTTTTTCGGCGACCAGAAACACGCCACCGATTTCCTTTATGAAGAAGAATGGCTGGCGTATCTCGCTAAGGGACAGCTCACGCGCCTCGACACCGCTTTTTCCCGCGACCAGCTGGCGAAAGTTTACGTGCAAGACCGCATGCGCGAAAATGCAGCGGAGCTCTGGCAATGGCTGCAGGGCGGCGGATATTTCTTCGTTTGCGGCGATGCGAGGCGCATGGCGAAGGACGTCGATCTCGCGTTGCACGATATCATCGCGGCTCAGGGCAACATGACTCCTGCTGCGGCGGTGGACTACGTGAAGCAGCTCAAGAAGGACAAACGCTACCAGCGCGACGTGTATTGAATGGTCTGAGAATTTGGGCTGGAAAACTTGCGCTGGAGCGCATTTCCCTTCGCACTCCTCAATCCCATGAGTCTGACGTTCACTAATCGCACTGCACTGGTCACAGGGGCAGGTCGCGGCATCGGCAAGGCCATTGCCGAGACCCTCGCCAAAAACGGTGTTACCGTCATCTGTGTCTCGAAATCTGCCGACTCCTGCGGCGCTACTGCCGCTGCCATCGTCTCTGCTGGCGGCAAGGCCAAGGCGCTCGCGGTCGATGTCGCCGATGGCGCGGCCGTTGCCAAGGCCGCGGAGGAGCTGCTGAAGGAATATCCGTTGATCGATATTCTCGTTAATAACGCCGGCATCACCCGCGACGGTTTATTATTTCGCATGAGCGAGGCCGACTGGAACGACGTCATAGCGACGAACCTTTCGAGCTGCTTTCATTGGACGAAGCATCTTGCCCGTCCGATGACGCGCGCCCGCTGGGGCCGCATCGTCAACATCACTTCGGTGAGCGGGATTCTAGGCAATGCCGGCCAAGCCAACTACTCGGCCGCCAAGGCGGGTATGATTGGCCTGACTAAGTCTCTGGCGCGTGAGTTTGCTGGGCGCAGTATCACGGTGAACGCGGTCGCTCCGGGTTTCATCAAGACCGATATGACTACGGAGTTCGTCAATAACCCTGAAATTTCGGCCAAAATTCTCGAAACCGTGCCGCTCAAACGCTTCGGCGAAGCCGCCGATATTGCGGCCGCGACCGCCTTTCTCTGCTCTGAAGAAGCTGGCTACGTCACCGGGCAAGTTTTTGCCGTTGACGGCGGCATGGCGATGTGAACCCTCCAACTAACCCAATTTCCGCTCCAATGGCTGACCAAAAAACCATCGAACAACGCGTCAAAGAGATCATCGTGAACCAGCTCAACGTAAATGAAGAGCAGATCACGCCAACCGCATCATTCCTCGACGATCTTGGGGCCGATTCTCTCGACACCGTCGAGCTGATCATGGCCTTCGAAGAGGAGTTCAAGGACGAGATCAAGGGCGAGATCCCGGAATCGGACGCGGAAAAGCTTCAGACTGTAGGTCAGGTCATAGATTACATCAAAGCCAAGGCCGGAGCAGCCTGAGTCGCGATTGCGCAAGATTTTCTCTTGGCGTTCCGCCCTTTTCCCCAGTGGAAAATTTGAGGCGGGACGCCTTTTTGTGTTCTGAACACAACATTGTTCCCCTTATGTTGATGGACACTCCCTCCCTATCGCGTCGGGTCGTTATCACTGGTCTGGGCGTGGTCGCCTCGATCGGTCATTCGGTTGATTCTTTTTGGGCAAGTCTACTCGCTGGACGATCCGGTATCGACCGCCTGAAGTTGTTTGATCCTTCGAACTTCGCTTCGCAGATCGGGGCCGAGGTTCGTGATTGGGATCCGGCCTTGCATATGGATCCCAAGGAAGCCCGTCGCAATGACCGATATACCCACTTCGGCTACGTTGCGGCCCGGCAAGCGGTCAAGGATGCGAAGCTCGACATGTCGGTCGAGGACGGAGATCGCGTAGGGGTCATTCTCGGGTCGGGCATCGGCGGCATGTTCACTTATGAGTCTCAATTGAAGGTTTTGGCAGAACGTGGTCCGAGAAAAGTGTCACCGTTTACGATTCCTTCGCTCATCGGGAATATGTGCGCCGGATTGGTGGCGATCGATCTCGGGGCTCGCGGGCCGAATTTCGGGATCGTTTCAGCCTGCGCTACGGGCACCCATGCGATCGGCGAAGCGTCTCATGCGATACGGCGTGGTGATGCGGATGTCATGGTGACGGGTGGAAGTGAGGCTGCCATCACGCCATTTTCCTACGCTAGCTTTTGTTCGATGAAGGCGATGAGCACCCGAAACGACGCTCCGCAGAAGGCTTGCCGGCCGTTCGACAAGAATCGGGACGGTTTCATCATGGGGGAGGGCGCGGGTGTGTTGGTGATCGAGTCGCTTGAGCACGCTCAAGCTCGCGGGGCTCGAATCTATTGTGAATTGATTGGCTATGCGGCCTCATGCGACGCCTACCACATCACTTCACCGGACCCGGCGGGTAAGGGATTATCGTTGGCGATGCGTAGGGCACTCGCTCAAGGAGGCATTGCACCCGCGCAAGTAGACTACATCAACGCCCATGGCACCTCCACGCCTTACAACGACAAATTTGAGACGTTGGCGATCAAGCAGGTCTTTGGCGAACACGCTCGCAAGGTCGCGATCAGTTCAACCAAATCAATGACCGGCCATTTGCTCGGGGCCGCCGGAGGAATCGAATCGGTGATCGCTGTGAAGACCATCGAAACGGGGATGATCGCACCCACCATAAACTTGGAAGAACCGGATCCCGAGTGCGACCTCGATTATGTGCCAAACACGGCACGTCGGTCCCTCGTCAGGACGGTCTTGAGCAACAATCTCGGCTTCGGCGGGCAGAATGCAGCCATAGTATTTCGGGCACTTTAGGTCCCGAAGGACCGCGTTTTTTCGAGGAGCACGGCCTCGCTCGATCAAATTTGTGCGTAACGAAAAGTCTCAGTCTTCGTTACGGCGACTCGAAATGAGTCGAATGGGCCCAATCAGGCCTTTTGAACGAGACCTGCCTTTATAGCTTTCACCGACACCAGCATCCGCTTGGTGCCACCGCCGGGTAACTTGACGCGGATGCGTTGGAGATTCGGGCGAAACTTGCGCTTCGTGATACTGGTGATGTGCGTGCCGATGCCGCCGCTCTTCTTGGACTGACCTTTACGGTTGATCCGGCTGCCCTTGACGGGACGTTTACCGGTGATTGCGCAGATTCTAGCCATGGTGATTTTGAATGGGTTAAAGGTAGAGTTTAAAGGAGTGGCATGGGGCCGAAGCAAGGTGATTTTTAGGCGCGCTTGGCGTGCAAGACCTGAAATCGCTGGCCCAGTTGCGCGGGGTGCAGCAATTGCATGAGGCTTTGTTTGCGCTGGCTAAAACGGGCGGCATCCGCCTCGGCTGCGGTGGCAATGTAAGCTCCGGCGTGGCGGATAAAGAACATCTCCTGTGAGACAACGCCACAATGCTCGAAGCCATGTTGAATCAGACTTTCGACCAGCCAGTCCCAGCAAATATGGCAGGTTAGATCCTGTTCTCCCGGCTGCGCCAGCAATGCGTTCGATTGCGTGTGGCGATAGTAAGCGCGAGCCGTCCCCTGAGGCAGGCACGTGCTCAACTCGTGCCACGATTTGCCGTAATCACACGCGACAAAAATTCCCGACCACGGCTGTTCGGCGATCCGAATCAGCAGGTCACGAGCCTGCAACGGCGCATCGATTACATAGCCAGGCTCCGCCTTTTTTGGTAGCGCGGCCGGAGCCTTCACGGTCTTGCGCACCTCGATCAGGGCACCGTCCACGAGCGCGACGCCAATCTCCACCCACCCGCCGTTTACGTGGACGAAACGGTTAAAGGGTTGCGCGTCGAAGAGCTCGTTGGAAAAGAC
This sequence comes from Opitutaceae bacterium, assembly GCA_041689555.1. Classification (GTDB taxonomy): domain Bacteria; phylum Verrucomicrobiota; class Verrucomicrobiia; order Opitutales; family Opitutaceae; genus Tous-C4FEB. The sequence goes on from JBDNFZ010000210.1 coordinate 5,990, forward strand.
AACGCACTTGCCCCTGAGCTCGATGGCCGTGCCGAGCCGAACGGTTCGCACCCGACCAAACCCGTGTGCGACTCCGGCCAAAACTCCCGCCTCGGTCTCTGCGCCTAGTTCGACGAACTCGAAATCGCCGGGGTCTACACTGCCAAGGAGATCGGTGCAGGCTGCGGCCACGAGCTCCCCGAAAACCGGACCGCTGGTGCTCGCCGTAAAGAAATCCGTGCCCGCAGCATAGCCGATGCGTGTGCTTTTTCGGCTATAATAGCCGACCTTGGGATCGAAGAGCGCGAGCGCCATGAATTCCGCGAAGCTCATCCAGCCGTCGGGGGCGGCATGGGCGCGGAAGACTTGGGCAAACTCCGGAGAGACCCGATTTGCGGATGAAGAGGCGGACGAACCCATTTACAAAACGAGACGGATGTTCACTGTCATGGTAATGTTCAAACGGATTCTCACTCTCACCACGGGTGTTCTGTTGGGAGTGGGGTTGGCTTTGGCCGGATCAAAAATCGCCGTGGTCTGGAACCTTTGGCCTGATCGCGAACTGGATCGGGCCTCCAAGCGGATTCGCGAGGTCTTCCAGTTGGTAAATGAAAACTATGTCGAAGCAAAGCCGGTGGCCTATGGCGACCTTGCGACGGTGGCGCTCCACGGTCTCGCGGAGTCGCTCGACCCGCACTCCGAGTATCTCGATGCGAAACACAACCAGGAGTTCGAGGAAGACCTGAGCGGAGAGTTCGGCGGCATTGGCGTGCAGGTGGAAAGCCGTGGCGGGCGAATTTTGGTGATCGCGCCCATCGCGGGCACTCCGGGTGAGCGCATGGGCGTCCGGCGCGGCGACGAGATTTTTACTATCAACGGAAAAGCGCTCGAACGAGGCACCCCGATTGACGAGGTAGTCACGTTATTGAGGGGCAAGCCCAAGACCAAGGTCTTGGTCGGATTGCGACGCTCGGGCCAAGCCAAGGTTATCGAGCTCGAACTCGTCCGCGAACTGATCGCCTCGGAGAGCGTGCGCGACGCCCACGTTCTCAAAGACGGCATCGGCTATGTTCAGATCACGGAGTTCTCCGAAAGGACCGGCGATCAGTTTGCGAAGGCCCTCGAGGGGCTGCTGAAGCATGGGATCGAAAGTCTAATCCTAGACCTGCGCAACAACCCAGGGGGCTTGTTGGATGCGGCCGTTGAAGTGGCCGAGATTTTCTTCAAGAAGGGCGAGACGGTGGTCTATACGCAGGGCCGTAAGCCCGGTGATCGGGAGGACTATCGTTCGGAAATCGACGGGGCGCCGCTCGATCTTCCGATCGCTGTGCTGATCAATGCCGGTAGTGCGAGCGCGGCCGAGGTCGTGACCGGAGCGCTCAAAGACACGGGTCGGGCGGTGGTCGTCGGCGAACGCTCTTTCGGAAAAGGTTCGGTGCAATCCATCTTCAAACTGAAGAACGGCGAAGGCCTCCGGTTGACGACGGCTCGTTATTATACGCCGAGCGGTCTAAGTATTCACGAGAAGGGCATCATGCCTCACGTGGAGGTGGTCATGACTCCGGAAGAGGACAATCGTCTTGGTCTGCAACGCGCCCGGCCCGAGCGTGATGACGCGGCGGTCTTCAAGGAACGATTCGGTTTCGAACCGATCAAGGACCGACAACTGCAAGCGGCCGTAGACGTGCTCTCGGGTATGGCGGTGTTGCGATCTCGCGCCGAAGCCAGACCGGCTCTTTCTCGCTAGAACCCGCACCCTCGCCATGATCCTCGCCTTCGAGAGTTCCTGCGATGAGTCAGCGGTCGCGTTGTTCGACCCTGCAGCCGGCCTTGTGGGGGAGTGGATCCACAGCCAGATCGCCTTGCATGAGCGCCATGGTGGTGTGGTGCCGGACTTGGCGACGCGGGAACACTTGCGAAACTTCGGGCCGTTGCTGGAACGAGCCAAGACGAGCCCCGAATTCGGCGAGGTGAGCGAGGTTGCGGTGACCTACGGCCCTGGTCTTGCGGCCTGCTTGGTGATTGGCGGCGCGGCGGCCAAAGCGCTGGCGGCCGCTTTGGGGGTTCCTCTTGCAGGGGTGAACCACTTGCGGGCGCATGCTTGGTCGCCATTCATTGCGTTACACGCGCGGGCTCCGGCGATATTCTCTGCAGAGCTTCCGGCTTTGTTGCCACACTTGGGGCTGATTGTTTCCGGAGGGAATACCCTGCTATTTTCTCTGGATGGCGCGCGAAGGCTGAAAGTCGTGGCTTCGACCCGCGACGATGCGGCCGGAGAAGCGCTGGACAAGGGTGCGAAACTGCTTGGTCTGGGTTACCCCGGGGGACCCATCTTGGAGAGAATCGGCGCGAAGGGGCGGGCCGATGCGTTTGCCTTCCCGCGTGGCAATGGTCCGCGGAGCGACCTCGATTTCAGTTTTTCGGGGCTCAAGACCAGTCTCCGCTATCGGTTGGAAAAAATGCCGTTGGCCGAGGTCGAGGCCCGAGTCGCCGATCTGGGTGCGAGCTATCAGCAGGCGGTCGTGGATTCTCTTTTGATCAAGACCCGAGCCGCGATGGGACTCGGGGGATGGCGCAGCGTCGGCCTTTCCGGCGGCGTGGCAAATAACGGCGTTTTGCGCGCGGCGTTGGCGGCCGAAGCGAAACGACAAGGGTTGGCGTTCTTGGCGGCCGAACCACGCCATACGGGTGATAACGCGGGCATGATCGCATTTGCCGCTTGGGCCGATGTGACCGGGGTCCGTCGGAGCGAGGGTTTCGCGCTACCGGTGGAGCCAAACGCCCCGTTGAACTGAAGCCGAAACCAAGGGTTATTTGTAATCTCTGCGGAGATTACTCGGCAAGATTCCGAGCTCTTCACGGTATTTCGCCACCGTCCGACGGGCGATAGTGATGCCCTTGGCTTGAAGTTTGCCGACCAGCTCTTGGTCACTCAAGGGCCCGGACTTATCTTCGAGCGAAACGAGGTCGGCGATCATCTCCTTGACGCTGGTATTGGAGACCGAGGCGCCGCTCTCGGCCTGATAGCCGGGGGTGAAGAAATATTTGAAATCAAAAATCCCGTGCGGGGTTTTGAGATACTTGTTGGCGATCGCGCGACTGACGGTGGTCTCGTGAACGCCGACGACGTCGGCGATCTGGGTCATCGTCAGAGGTTTCAGCTCCGAGACGCCTTTCTCGAAGAAAGCCAGCTGAGCCTTGAGGATTTCGCGAGTGATGCGTTCGATGGTGCGTTGGCGCTGCTCGATGGAGTCGATGAGGAACTTGCCGGCGCGGATGCGTTCCCTCAGGTAATCTTTCTCCGGTTTGGCGAGGGTGCCTTTCGCGATGAGGTCGCGGTAGGTGCTCGAAATGCGCAGGCGGGGGATGTAATCGTTGTTCAGCGAAATGCGCCACTCGTCTCCGTCTTTCTCGATGGTGACGTCGGCGATGACCACGCGGTTGTTGTCTTCGGCGAACCGGCGTCCGGGAGCGGGATCGAGCTTGCCGATCTCCTCGATCGCCGCCTGAACGTCGTCGGCCGGCACGCCGAGCTTTCTGGCCAGTTCCGGGATGCGACGGCGGGAAAGAAGGTCGAAGTAATCGCGGATGATGCGATGGCCAAGCGAGTCGGCGCGTCCGAGGGATCGGAGTTGGGCGATCAAGCACTCGGCCAAAGTCTGCGCCCCGATGCCGGGAGGATCAAACGCCTTGAGAATTCCCAGCGCTTGTTTGACGGCGTCCAAGGCGAGACCGGTTTGGAGCGCGACGTCGGCCGGGCTTTGGGTGAGGAAGCCGCGGTCATCCAGGCTGCCGACGAGATAGCGGAGCGCGGCGAGGGTAGCCCCGTCAAGATCGGCGAGATCGGCCTGCTGCATGAGGTGCTCTTGCAGCGAGGTCGTGGCGACGAGGGAATCGAAAAAATGCTGGCGACGCTCGGCGTCTTCCGAGGTGAAGGGTTGCGCTCCCCCGGCGCTGGCCATGTGGTCTCGCCAGTCCTCGTCCATCTTGCCGAGAATTTCGAATTCTTTGGTAAAATCGAGTTCATCGCTTTTCACCGGCGAATCATCGGTCGGAGCCGGCGAGGCGGAATCGGTTTCTGAATCGTTGGCTCCGTGAGAGTGATCGGCTTGCTCTTCGTCGGCCTGGGTTTTGTCGAGGCTCTCCCCGTCCATCGGAAGCTCCTCCAGCGTGGGATTGGCCTGGAGTTCCTCTTGAATGACGGAACGCAGATCGAGCGCCGCGACCTGAAGAATCTTCAGGGAGTGGCGAAGTTGCGGCGCGAGGACGAGGGACTGCGTCTGGCGCTGGCGAAGATCTTGGCTAAAGCCGGGACCGCTCATGTGGTGGATGACGAGGCGACGGGCTCATCTCACATGGGGTGACGGGTCGGGAGCGCAGGGATCACGGGATCCCGCACATCGAAAATCTCCTTGAGATAGACGCCGAGCTTCTCGTTCGTGGGTCCGTATCCCGCCCCGTAAAGGTGCATTTCGAGATCGGTGAGAACGTCGAGAGAAGACTGGTAGCGTTTGTCGCGGTCGCGCTGGAAGCAGCGCTGTAGGATGGCTTCCAAGGCGGGTTTGATGTCCGCGCGGAGGGTGCTGAATTGCGGGATGGGCATCGTGAGAATGTTGCGGCGGGACTGGGCCCGGTCGACGGCCCGGAAAAGATTGCGACACAGCAGCACCTCGGAAAGCACGATCCCGAGGGGAAAAAGATCCGCACGGGCATCGGTGACGGCGTAGTTGGCCTGTTCAGGGGAAAGATACTCGTCCTTTCCGGCGATCACCTTGCCCTCTTCATTATACATCAGGTCGAGAGCCTTCGCGATGCCGAAGTCGGTGAGTTTTACGTCGCCCTCATAGGCGAGCATGATGTTCTTCGGGCCGATGTCGCGGTGGACGATGTTGAGGTGGCGGCCGTCGCGGTCGCACTTGTTATGCGCGTAAGAGAGCCCTCGGGCGATACGCGAGATGATGAAGGCGGCGAGATCAACGGGGACAGGTTTGCCGAGTTGCCGGTGGCGTTCGATGAACTGCTCCAAATTCACTCCGCGAACGAATTCCATCACCATGAAATACTGACCGCCCACTTGGCCGAGGTGGTAGGTTTGGACGATGTTGGTATGGATCAAGTCGGCGACCAGCCGGGCCTCGCCAATGAAGTTGTTTTGGAACTCCTCGATGGCGGAGTATTCTTCGCGAATCAATTTAACCGCGACTATCTTGCGGAAATTTCCGGCCCCGAGTTGCACGGCCTCATAGACCAAGCCCATGCCGCCTTCGGCGATCTTCCGGGTCATCTCATAGTGCAGTTCGTTGAAGATGTGCTTAATTGCAGCCACGTTGGCAGGACAGAGGCGGTCAATTGCAGTGGCAAGGCCGCAAATCGGCAAACGGCTTGAATCCTGCTGGGCCGGCGTTTGACACCGTGATTTTGCCGCGCAATCTTAGGGTATGGTTTTTCTCACCGCCCGTGCCGCTGACCGCGTTCGCTCGATGCATGCCGAGTTGGATCGTCCCGCTCAACGCCTGCGCGTATTTGTGGAGTCGGGTGGCTGCTCGGGTTTCCAATACGGGATGTCTTTCGACGAATCGAAGCCAGATGATGCCGTGATCGAAAGCGAAGGCGTGGCGATGCTGCTCGACCCGGCGAGTTTGGCCTACTTGAGCGGCTCGCAAATCGATTTCGACGACGGACTGCACGGCAAGGGCTTCGAAATCAAAAACCCGAACGCGCAGAGCACCTGCGGGTGCGGCAAGTCGTTCAACTAATCCCAGTTCGCGTTCGAGATGAGACTAATGGGCCGGAAGGCAGGTGCCTGCTTGCAGGCGATTCAGGATGCGGTCAGTCGGTGCGGCTGAAATCGCCTGCAAGCAGGCTCCTGCGAAAAGCCGTCGCACCGGGGCGACTGCGGCCCCAAGCGCGGTCGGAATCGCACCCGGAAAGGCGGAGTGTCTCAAACCGAAGCTTCGTGGAGGGCGACGATGCCGAAGGTCATTCCGGCGGAGGTTACCTCACAAAAGCCGGCGGAGAGGATTTCGGCTTCGAGCGCGAAGCGATCAGGGAACTGCTCGATCGTTTCGTTGAGATAAACATAGGCGGCGCGATCACCCGTGGCGAAGCCCGCCAGTCTTGGCAGAAAATGGCGGAGATAGAAAAAATAGAGCGGCCTAAACCAGGCATGGGGTTGGGAGAACTCGAGCACCCAAAGCTTACCGCCCGGACGGAGAACTCGACGCATCTCGCGAAGTGCGCGGTCGCGATCAGCCATGTTGCGTAGCCCAAACGAGATGGTAACGGCATCAAGGCTCGCATCCGGCAGGGGCAGATCGAGGCCGTCGCCCTGCGAGAACGAGACGTTGTCGAATCTCCCAAGGCCGGCGCTCGACTGCTTGACCAGCGCCTCGTCGAGCATCGGCTGACAAAAATCCATTCCAATTATTTTGGCTTCTTTTCCTAGGGAACGGGCCAGCGCAAAGGCGACGTCGCCGCTGCCGGTCGCCAAGTCCAAGACATCGGATGGCGCGTAGTCCCGGACTTTGACGACCAAGCATCGGCGCCACCACAAGTCTATACCACAGCTCAACAGGCGGTTTGCGAAATCATAGCGGCGTGCGATTCTCGCGAACATCGAGTTAACGGCCTCGGGTTGGGGGGATGATCGGGACATTGGCAGGAGTCTTTGTTTGAAAGATTTATTCAGCCAAAGAGTTGACGCAAACAACCTTCGGGGATTTATTGCTCGGAGAAGAAGTCGAAGAACGGCGCAGCTAACTCAAACCCTCAAAATCCATGTCATCAAATCTCACTAAACGAGAGATCGTCCTCCAGATTTTCCGCAAGACCGGGTTCCCCCAAAAGCAGATCGTCGAGAGCGTGCAGCAAACGCTGGACATCATCCAGAAAGCCCTCGCCGACGGGCGGAACGTCGAGCTGCGTAACTTTGGCGTATTGGAGGTCCAGATCCGCAAGCAACGCATCGGCCGCAATCCGAACAAACCCGAGGCCGAAGTCGTGATCCCGCAGCGCGCGGTCGTGAAATTCAAGTCCGGCAAGATTCTCAAGCAGCAGCTCAAGAAGATCGATTTGACCAAGCTCCTCTGATCTGGTCCGACGACCAGCCCCTTCGACCCGGACCGGTGCAAACCGCCTCCGGGTTTGTTTTTTTATTGGCGACGCAGCCGCCGGGGAGGCACCGTGCGGTCAAATTATGGCGACGTTTCAAACCCTGCCCGGCTTCCGCGAATTCTACCCCGAGGATTTTGCGCGTCGGAATCACATTTTCCGGCTTTGGCGGCAAACCGCCGGTCGGTATGGCTTTGCCGAGTATGACGCGCCGGTGCTCGAGCCGCTCGACCTCTACAAGGCCAAGTCGGGCGACGAAATCGAAGCGCAGCTTTTCAGTTTTACCGACAAGGGTGGACGCGAGGTCGCGCTCCGGCCCGAGATGACGCCGACGGTCTGCCGCTTGGTCGGGGCCAAGGCGAGTTCGCTCAAGCGGCCGATCAAGTGGTTTAGCATCGGCGAGTTTTACCGCTATGAGCGGATGCAAAAGGGCCGGGGACGGTGTTTCTTTCAATTCAACGCGGACATCTTCGGTGAGCCCGGACCCGAGGCCGAGATCGAGTTGATTGCCTTGCTGACGCAGTGCCTTCGCGGCTTTGGGCTGACCGAGGAGGATTTTTATATCCGACTCAGTGACCGGAACCTTTGGTTCTATTATCTCGAAGCATTCGGCCTTGATGAGGAGCGGATTCGCGCGGTGCTTGGCGCGGTCGATAAGTTCGAGAAGATGGGCGACGATGCGTTCAAAGTTTATGCCGATAAATTTGGTGAATTGGACGCGGCGCTCAAGGCGAAGGTGCTGGAGTTTTTGCAGATCAAGTCGCTCCCTGCGCTTGAAGCCGTGCTCGCTCCGCTGGGTGGGGAAAAACTGGCGGCCCGCCTCGCCGACTGGCGCAAGCTCCTCGGCGGCCTCGCGGCAATGGGCCTGGAACGTTTCATCTCGGTCGATCTCGGCGTCGTGCGGGGATTGGCCTACTACACGGGTTTCGTGTTTGAGGCCTTTGACCGCAAGGGCGAGCTGCGTGCGCTCGCCGGCGGGGGGCGCTACGACGATCTGGTGCAAAAACTCGGCGGGCCAGCGTTTCCGGCGGTGGGCTTCGCCATCGGCGACATGACGATGGCGCTTTTGCTTGAGCAACGAGGTTTGATGCCGGCGTTCGTGCAGGCGCCGGATGTTTACTGTGTCATCGGCGGAGCGGCGGAGCGGGTGGCGGCCTTCGGAGCGATCCAGTCGATCCGCGCCTCGGGTTACCGCGTCGACTATCCCATGCACGAAGTCGCCTTTGGGAAACAACTCAAGGCCGCGTCGGACTCGGGGGCAAAGTTGGCGCTGATCTTCGGCACCGACGAATTGTCCAAGGGCGTCGTCAAGGTCCGCGACCTCATCGAGCGCACGGAGCAAGAGGTCCGCTTAAGCGATGTCCTCGCGGTCGTGAAAGGTTTTTTTGCAGGCGGGTGAGGCAGGCATGGACCGGTCGAGGGTGAGCATTAGTTGGCGTCGGCTGGTGCTGGCCTTCGCCGGGATTTACTGCGCGGCGGCTGCGGGCGCCTGGTGGGCGGCCGATGGGATGATCTTCCAACCGCAGTTCGGCTCCGGGCAGGAGCCGCCGGGCGCGGTGCGAATCAAGGTGGGCGACGCGGAGGTAAGCGCGGTGTTTTTGTCCAACCCGGAGGCGCGGCATACCCTCTGGTATTTTCACGGCAACGCCGAGGATTTGGGTGATGTGGCTTATCGCCTCCGCGCGCTGAGAGAACTGGGTTTCTCGGTTTTTGCCTGCGAGTATCCCGGCTACGGGATCAACCGGCAGCGCCCGAGCGAGGCGGCGATCTACGAGGCCAATGCGGCGGCGCTGGCCTGGCTCGAGCGGAGCCACGGGATCACGGCGGATCGACTGTTGCTTTACGGTCGTTCGGTCGGTGCCGGGCCGGCAGTGGAGTTGGCGACGCGCGCGCCGGTGGCGGGACTGGTGCTGGAGAGCGCGTTCACGAGCGCCTATCGCGTGATGACGCGCTGGCGGTTGCTGCCGTTTGATCGGTTTACCAACTTGGAAAAGATGCCGCGGGTGAAATGCCCGGTGCTGCTGATCCATGGCCGGCGCGACGGGATAGTCGGATTCCATCACGCGGAGGCGCTCTTCGCGGCGGCACTTGGCCGGCGACAGAAATTATGGGTGGAGAACGCGGGCCACAACGACGTGGGCTTTGTCGCGGGGGACGCGCTCACACGGGCGTTGGTCGGATTTGCCGACGGACTTTAGCGACGTGGCTTGGGCGCGGACGGCGTCAGATTGGCCGGGCCGAAAGCGTGGGGCAGAAGTTGGTCGAGCGTGGTCTCGATGCGGCCGGCGGAGTCGCAGATGCCGATGATTCGCGCAGTGGGCCCGAATTCGTTGATGACCTGGCGGCAGGCGCCGCAGGGGCTGGTGGGCGTGGTGGTCGGGGTGTAAACGGCGACGGCCTTCACGGTGTGTTCGCCGGCGGCGAGGGCGGTGAAGATGGCGGTGCGCTCGGCGCAGTTGCAGAGGCCGTAGGAGGCGTTCTCGACGTTGCAGCCGGCGTAGATTTTTCCGGAGCCCGCGACGACGGCGGCCCCTACGCGAAATTTGGAGTAGGGCGAGTAGGAGTTTTTCGCGGCGGCGCGGGCGGCTTTTTCGAGACGGCGGCAAAGAGGGGCGGGGAGGGACTGGGCCATGTGGGAGATTTATAGGCCGAGTTCGCGTTTAGTCTCGGCAAAAGCGTTGATGGCGAACTCAAGATCGGCGCGGCTGTGGGCGGCGCTGACCTGGGTGCGGATGCGCGCGGTGCCCTGCGGGACGACGGGATAAAAAAAGCCGACGACATAGACGCCTTTTTCCAACATGCGCGCGGCGAATTTTTGGGAGAGAGCGGCGTCGCCGAGCATCACGGGGACGATCGGGTGCGTGCCGGGCTTGAGGGCGAGGCCGGCGGCGGCGAGTCCGGCGCGGAAGAATTTCGTGTTTTCTTCGAGGCGGTCGCGGAGCTCGGTCGAGCGAGTGATGAGGTCGAGGGCGGCGATGGAGGCGGCGGCGATGACGGGCGCGAGGGTATTGGAGAAGAGGTAGGGGCGGGAGCGCTGCCGGAGTAACGCGACGATCTCGGCGGAGGCGGCGGTGAAGCCGCCGCTGGCCCCGCCAAGGGCTTTGCCGAGGGTGCCGGTGATGATGTCGATGCGGCCGACGAGGTGGTGGTGTTCGTGGGTGCCGCGACCGGTTTTTCCGAGGAAGCCGGAAGCGTGGCAGTCGTCCATCATGGTGAGCGCGCCAAACTTTTCGGCGAGGGCGACGATGGCGGGGAGGTCGGCGATGGTGCCGTCCATCGAGAAGACGCCGTCGGTTGCAATGAGCTTGTGGCGGGCGCCGGCGGCGTCGGCGGCAACGAGCTGGGCCTCCAAGTCGGCCATGTCGTTGTGCCGATAGCGGAAGCGCTTCGCCTTGCAGAGACGGATGCCGTCGATGATCGAAGCGTGGTTCAGCTCGTCGCTGATGATGGCGTCCTCGGGGCCGAGCAGCGTTTCGAAGAGGCCGCCGTTGGCGTCGAAAGCGGAAGGGTAGAGGATCGTGTCGGCGGTGCCGAGGAAGGCGCTGAGACGGACCTCGAGTTCGCGGTGGATTTCCTGGGTGCCGCAAATGAAGCGCACGGAGGCGAGGCCGAAGCCCCAGCGGTCGAGGGCGGCGTGCGCGGCGGCGATGATCTCGGGATGGTTGGCGAGGCCGAGATAGTTGTTGGCGCAGAAATTCAGGACCTGGTGGCCGCCCGCGACGGTGATATGCGCGGACTGAGGGGTGGCGATGAGGCGCTCGCGCTTGGTGAGGCCGGCGGCTTCGATCTCGGCGAGGGTTTTTTGGAGCTGCGCGAGGTAGGCGGGAGTCATGGCTTTCAGTTCCAGTTGAGGATGATTTTTCCGCTGCGGCCGGAGCGCATGAGGTCGAAGGCGGTTTGGAATTCCGCGTAGGGAAAGCGGTGGGTGATGACGGGTGAGATATCGAGGCCGCGCTGGATGAGGGAGGTCATTTTATACCACGTCTCATACATCTCGCGGCCGTAAATGCCGCGGATCGTGAGCATGTTGAAGACGACCTTGTTCCAATCGACGGCGGCGGCGCCGGGCATGATGCCGAGGAGGGCGATGCGGCCGCCGTGGGCCATGTTGTCGATCATGGTATTCAGAGCGGCGGGGTTGCCGGACATTTCCAAGCCGACATCGAAGCCCTCTTTCATGCCGATCTCGCGCTGGACGTCGGGGAGGTTTTCTTTGGAGACATCGACGGTGCGGGTCGCGCCCATGCGGGCGGCGAGGGCGAGGCGGTCGGGGTTAACATCGGTGACGACGATTTTCCGCGCGCCGGCCTGCCAGGCGATGGCGGTGGCCATGCAGCCGATGGGGCCGGCGCCGGTGATGAGCACGTCTTCACCCACGAGGTCATATTGAAGCGCGGTGTGGGTGGCGTTGCCTAGCGGGTCGAAGCACGAAAGCACCTCGAGCGGGATGGCGGGATCGACGTGGACGGCGTTGGTGGCGGGGATGCAGAGGTATTCGGCGAAGGCACCATCGCGGTTCACGCCGACGCCGCGGGTGTCTTTGCAGAGGTGGCGGCGGCCGGCGAGGCAGTTGCGGCAGAGGCCGCAGACGATGTGGCCTTCGCCATCGACGAGGTCACCGGGCTGAAAGCCGATCACGTTGGCACCGACCGACTCGATGGTGCCGACGAATTCGTGGCCGATGACCATCGGGGTCTTGATGGTTTTCTCGGCCCAAGCATCCCAGTTGTAGATGTGGACATCGGTGCCGCAGATGGAAGTTTTTTTGACCTTGATCAGGACGTCGTTGACGCCGGGGACGGGCACGGGGACTTCGGTGAGTGAGAGGCCGGGGCCGGGCGTGAGCTTGGCGATGGCGCGCATGGTGGAGGCAGGCATGGGAGGGAATTTATTCGGAGAGCAGTTGGGCGCCTTCGAGGGCGAGGAGGCGGGTTTTGGTGCGAATGCCACCGGGGCCGGAGAAGCCGGTCATGCGGTCGTCGGCGCCGACGATGCGGTGGCAGGGGACGAGGAGAGGCCAGGGGTTGGCGCCGAGCGCGGCGGCGACGGCGCGAGCGCTACCGGGAGGCAAGCTGAGGTCGGCGGCGATTTCGCCGTAGGTGCGGGTGGCCCCGGGCGGGATCGCGAGAGTGGCGCGGTAAACGTTCCTCTGGAAAGTGCTGGCGAGGGCGACGTCATAGGGCACGTCGGAAAAGTCTTCGTGTTCGCCGGTGAGGTGGCGTCGGACGCGGGAGGCGAGGGCGACGATCCAGTCGGGCTGCGGGGCCGCGTCCGGCGCGGGGAGATCGCCACCGGGCAGGGTGAAGCCGTAAACGAGGGAGTTCTCCCAAGACAACGCGCACTCGCCGAGTGCGGTGGAAAAACGGTGGGAGCGCATAAGGGTTTGCATCGTGCGCCGGGAGGCGGTCCTGTCGAAACAAAGCCGATGATTAACCGCTTCTATACCGATTTCGACGCCGAGACCTACGGTGCGGTCCGCAAGACCGATTACCGCAATGCGTTTCAGATCGACCGCGACCGCATCATCCACGCGCACGCCTTCCGCAAGCTCCAGTCGAAGACCCAGGTGTTTCTATCGGGCGAATACGATTTCTACCGCACCCGGCTGACGCACTCGATGGAGGTGGCGCAGATCGGGCGCTCGATCTGCCATTTTCTGAAAACACAGGGCGGGCCGATGGGCGGCGATTTCCATATCGACGGAGACCTGGTCGAGGCGGTGTGTCGCGCGCACGATCTCGGGCACCCGCCTTTCGGACATTCGGGCGAGCGCACGCTGCAGGAGCTGATGTTGCCGTGGGGCGGATTCGAAGGGAACGCGCAGACCCTGCACCTGCTCACGGAGACGATGTATCAAAACGAGTCGGGCGTGCGCGGGATGCAGGCGACGCGGGCGCTGCTCGACGGCGTGCTGAAATACAAAAAGCTTTTTTCCGAGTTTCCGACACCGCCGGCGAATCACTTTTTGTATGACCCTCAGGCGACGGTGCGGGCGTTCGTGTTTGGCGCGGCGACGATTCCGGCGGAGCTGCACGCGGGCGAAAAGCTGAACGCGTTCAAGAGCGTGGAATGCCAGATCATGGACTGGGCGGACGATGCGGCTTATTCGCTCAACGATATCGTGGACGGGGTGAAGGCGGGGTTTCTGACGATGGAGCGGGTCGAGGCTTGGGCGGCGGGCGAGGCGCTCGACGCGGAGCGGCAGACATGGCTCGACGGGCTGTTTATGGCGGTGCGGGGCGACCGGCTGGAGAATGTTTTCTCCGCGAAGATCGGGGTGTTTATCACGGCGTGCCGGCTGCGCGAACGGAAGAATTTCATGGCGGCGGTGACGAACCGTTACCGGTGGGAACTGGTGGTCGCGCCGACGGCGGAGCGCGAAGCGGCGTTCTACAAAAAGATGGCCAACGACATCATTTTCGAGAGCCCGCAGCTCCAGCAGATGGAGCACAAGGCGCGGCGCGTGATGTTTGAGCTGTGGGCTTCGGCGTGGAAAAACTACGTCGAGCGTCCGGGGCGGGTGATTCACATTTTGCCGCCGCGCGTGGGGCGGTTGATCGCGGCGGAGGCGACCGAGGAGGGCAAGGCGCGACAAATCTCCGATTGGCTGGCCGGGTTGACCGACGGGATGATCGTGCAGACGTATCGCCGGTTGTTCGACCCGGAGTTCGGGTCGATCCGGGATCTGAGTTGAGCGTTCGGCCGCGGCCGAAGTTTTTTTCAGTTCGCGCCGATGATGAGACCAATGGGGCGCGAGGTAGGAGCCTGCTTGCAGGCGATTCGGCACGGGGTCAGGCGGCACGGGTGAAATCGCCTGCAAGCAGGCTCCTACAAAGAGCCTTTGTTCATCTCACCCTGAAAGCTAATTGGAATCAGACGTAGCGACGGCTGGCGATGTCCCAGGCGACGACGTTCCACCATGCCTTCAGGTAGTCGGCGCGGCGGTTTTGATAGTTTAGATAATAGGCGTGCTCCCAGACGTCGCAGGCGAGGAGACAGGTGCGGTCGACTTGATAGAGATCACCGTCCTGGTCGGGCGCGGTGGTGATGCGAAGTTTGCCGGTGGCTTTGTCGGCGACGAGGAAGGCCCAACCGGAGCCGAAGACTTTAAGGGCGGTGGCGTTGAACGCTTCCTGAAATTTTGCGAGCGAGCCGAATTCGGCGTCGAGGGCGGCGCCGAGTTTCCCGCCGGGCTTGCCGCCGGCGCCTCCGGTGCCGACGGGGCGCATGATCTGCCAGAAGAATTCGTGGTTCAGGTGGCCGCCGCCGTGGTTGCGGACGGCGGTCTGGATCGCGGCGGGGAGCGTCTCGCGCTGGCGGAGGAGTTGCTCGACCGTGAGGCTGTGGAGGGCGAGGTGGTCCTTGAGGGCGGCGTTGAGGTTGGTGACGTAGCCGGCGTGGTGTTTGCCGTGGTGGAGGCGCATCGTCGCGGCGTCGATGTGCGGCTCGAGCGCGGCGGCATCATAGGCGAGGGGAGTGACGGCGAACGGATACGTCGGTCCGGTGGCCGGCGTCGGCGCGGCGGCGGAGAGTTGCGAAATGGCGGGGGCGAGCGACGCGGCGATGGCCACGGTGGAGGTCTGGGCGAGGAACGTGCGGCGGTTCATGGGATAGTTTAGGATTGAGAAGCGGAATTTTTCAAGCGGCGGGAACGGTGGGGGCGAGGTGGCCGGCGGCGACGGCGTCGCGCAGGAGGGTCTCGATGGCGGTGGCGAGGGCGGCGGAGCCCTCGGCGATGGGGGCGGCGCGGAAGAGCGCGCGGTCGAGCGTGACGGCGTGCGTGCGCCAACTGCCGCCCTCGGTGCGGGAGTTGAGCAGCATGGGTTGGAAGCGGTCGCAGGCGTGGGCGAACTTCGCCTCGGGCGTGGCGTGGGCCTCGAACTCGTCCCACAGCGCGCGGAATTCGGCGGACTGGTCGGTGGGAAGGAGACCGAAGATGCGGGCGGCAGCGAGGGCCTCGCGGTCGTGCTGGCCGGACATCGCAGCGGTGTCGTAGGCGAAGGTGTCGCCGGCGTCGATTTCCACGAGGTCGTGGATCAAGCCCATTTTGAGCACGCGAAGCAGGTCGAGGTGCGGGACATTGGCGTGTTCGGCGAGGACGAGCGCGCAGAGGCAAAAGGCCCACGAGTGCTCGGCGTCGTTTTCCCGGCGGCGACTTCGCGTGTTGAGCGTCTGGCGAAAAATCTCCTTCAACCGGTCGCACTCGACGATGAACTCGATCTGGAGGGCGAGGCGGGCGGCCGGCGAGGGGCTCATGGTTTCAGAAAGGGCGCGAGCGTCTTGGTCCAGATGGCGTAGCCGGCGGCGTTGAGGTGGAGTTGGTCGGCGACAAAAATCTCGGGGCGGGTTTTGCCGGCGGCGTCGAGCATCGGGGTCGCGACATCGACGAAGGTGAGGCGCGGGTCCTTGGCGCATTCCGACGCGACGAGGCGGTTGGCAAGGAGGACTTGTTCGCGGATTTTAACGCGGGACGGGCTTTCCTTGATCGCCAGAAAGATGATCCGGGTCTTGGGGAGCGCGGCGTGGATTTTGGCGGTGAACGCGCGGAACAGCGTAAGCACGGTCTCGGCGGTCTGGCCGGCTTGGAGGTCGTTTTCGCCGGCATAGACTACGACGACGCGCGGCGCGTAGGGAATCACGATGCGGTCGGCGTAAAAGACGCTGTCGGCGAGTTCGGAGCCGCCGAAGCCGCGGTTGACGAGCGGGGTCCCGGGGAAATCTTTCGCGAGCGTCGCCCACCGCCGGATTGAGGAGGCGCCGACGAAGACGACCCCGCCGGGAGCGGGGGCTTTGAGCGCGTCGGCGGTGGCGAA
>JBDNFZ010000211.1:0-24477 GCA_041689555.1 Opitutaceae bacterium
GCATCGGGTGGAAATGGGACGCCGTCCTCGCCGAGCTCCGCCTCCGCGGCTGGCAACCCTCCGCGCGCACGATCCACGATTGGGGCTGCGGCAGCGGCGTCGCCAGCCGTCGCGTCATCTCCCGCCTCGGCCCGGAAAATTTTGACACCCTCCACCTCTGGGACCATTCGCCCCTCGCCTGCGACTACGCCGCCACCGCCGCCCGAGCCGCATTCCCCTCGCTCGATGTCATCACGGCTGATCCGTCTCTCAGCTCTCAGCTCTCAACTCTCGGCTCTAGCCCCGAACCCATCGGCCTGCTCGTGATCAGCCATGTGCTCAACGAACTTTCGCCCGCTGCCGGCGCCGAACTCGACGCCCTCATCGCCCGCGCCTCCGCGGTCATCTGGGTCGAGCCCGGCACCCACGAAGTCAGTCGGCAGCTCGGAGCCCAACGCGAGTCGCTGCGCTCCGCGTTCTCGATCATCGCGCCCTGCACCCACGCCGGTGCATGCGGCGTGTTCGACCCCGAGCACGCCCGCGACTGGTGCCATTTCTTCGCGCCGCCGCCCCCCGATATTTTCGCCACGCCGGACTGGGTGAAGTTCGGCCAACGCGCCGGCATCGATCTCCGCAGCCTGCCCTACGCCTTCTTCGCCCTCGACCGCGCGCCCGCCGTCCCACCCGTCACCAACGCCTCGCGGATCATCGGCCGCCCGGAACATTTCAAGCCCTACGCCCGCTTTCTCAACTGCGACGACGCCGGCCTCGATGAACTCGAGTTGCTGAAACGCTCCGCACCCGCGCTCTACAAACAACTCGACCGCGCCAAGGGCCCCCTGCTCTACCGCTGGCAGCGCACCGATCACAAGGTGGTCGGCGGCGAACCGCTGACGCTCGCCGCAACCTAAGCCGCGCGCCGCTTTTCGCTCGCCCGCCCGCCGAATTCTTTCTCGCTTCCGCCATGCTTTTCCCGCGCCTCCTGCTCTGCATCCTCGCTCTTACCGCGCCCCTCGCCGCCGCCACCCGCGCCAAGCCCACGCGGCCCGATGCCAGCGACCTCGGCACCTACAAAGGCGCGATCGTCACCGATGCGGCCACCGGCAAAGTCCTTTTCGAGAGCAACCCCGACGTCGTCACCCCGCCCGCCAGCATGGCCAAGCTCATGACGTTCGCCGTCCTCCACGACAAACTCGCCGACCGCTCGCTCACGCTTTCGACCCAAGTCACCGTCAACGCCGCCGATTCCCGCATGGGCGGCACCCAAGTCTACCTGAAGGAAAAGGAGATCTTCTCCGTCGAAGACCTCGTCTACGCGCTCATGATCCAGTCCGCCAACGACGCCGCCCACGCCCTCGCCCGCGCGGTCGCCGGCTCCTCCGATGCCTTCGTCGCCTTGATGAACGCCAAAGCCCGCGCCCTCGGTATGACCAACACGACCTTCCGTTCCCCGCACGGCCTTCCCCCCGCCAACCGGCGTGTCGCCGACGGCGACCTCACCACCCCCCGCGACTTCGCCATTCTTTGCCGTCACCTGCTCCTGAATACCGATGTCCTCACCTACACCGATGTGCGCGTGCGCGAATTCGGCCTGGCCCGGCCCGGCGGTGCCCAGCGCATGGAGAACCACAACAAACTCCTCGGCAAAGTCGCCGGAGTGGACGGTCTCAAGACCGGCTACACCGCCGGTGCCGGCTATTGCCTCAGCGCCACCGCACAGCGCAACGGCCGCCGCGTGATCGTCGTTATCATGGGTTCGTTCGGGAAAAACGGCGAGGTCGATAAGGGCCGCACCCGCGACCTCAAGACCGCCGACCTCATCGAGAAAGCCTTCGCCACTCTCCCGGCCGGCAGTGCGGCCTTCACTCCCGCAAACGGCGGCGCGGTCGCCGGTCCCACCTCAAGCCTGACCGCCGCCCCGCTCAGTCCCGCCGAGAAAAAAGCCGCTCCGGTGGATCCGGTCATCAAGTTCTCGCTGCCCGCCGCGAAGCGGTAGTGCCGCCTCAGTGCTCGTGCTTCAGCACGAGCATGAGCACGCCGAGCGTGGTGAAGATCACCCCGAGCAAGGCCGCCTCGTAGCGCTCGAACTGTTTCACCTTGATCCGCTCGAAACCGAGCAGGGTCAGCCAAGTGAAGAGCAACATCCCGAGCAGCGTCGCCGCTGCCAGAATCCCGCTCAGCACCCAAAAACCGGTCCAGCCGAACTGAACGCCCGAAAGATAGACCGGGAGAAATCCCTCGCACGGCGAAAGCGTGAGCATGACAAACAGCCCGCTGATCGCCGCCCAGTCCCCCGCCTTGGTCGAGCCCAGCGGGCTTTCCTTAAGTTCCACGTCCCAATGGCTGCCGTCGGCGCCATGACCGCCGGTGTGCCCGCACTGTTCGGTCGGTCGATGCCGACCACCGAGCAGATGATGGTGCCGCAGGCCCCCGCCGCGCACCTGCTGCCAAAAATAATAGGATCCGATCGCGACCAACAGGCCGCCCACGATCCAGGTGAACTTTTCGCCGACGTGCTCGTCGATCTGGAAGCCGAACCAAGCGATCACAAGGCCGAGAACGCTCGTGAGCGCCACGTGGCCCAAGCCCGCAAAAACCGTTACGCTCAGGGTCTTCATCCGACTCCAACCGCGCGCCCGTGCGACCAACACGAACGGCAGCCAATGCGTCGGGATGGCGGCGTGAAGGAACGCCACGGTGAATCCGGTGATGGCGAGCGTCGTGAGAACGGGAGATTGCATGGGCGAATCCGACAGCCAGCACGGGCCGCGCCGGACTGTCGAACGTGAACCATAGCAGAGTCGTCAAGCCCCACGGCTTTCCGGTTTGGGTTTGCAACTCGCCGAACCCGTAGGCCGCGAGCCCGCTCGCGCTCAAACCGCACCAGCAAGCTGGCAGCCTACACTTGCGGAACCAAACCGGAAAGCGGGGCGACAAGGCCCCCGCCGCCGGCCGGCGCAAACGCCGGCCCTCAGACCACCGTGCCCGGCGGCAGCACGCTGCCCTTTGGCACCACCAGCACGCCGTCCCGGATCACGACCGCACCGTCCACATACTTGCCGTCGGCTTTACCCGTGACGTCGAGCACGCAGCCGTCGCCGATACGGGCATTCTTGTCGATGATCGCGCCCTTGACCTTGCAGTTTTTCCCCACGCCAAGGTGGGGCCGACCCTTGGCGGTGTTGGCGGCCAATTGCACGTCGGTTTCGTAGTAGTCGGAACCCATTAAGATCGTGTCCTCGAGCACACAGCCCTCATCGACGAACGACCGTATGCCGAACACGCAGCGCTTGATCTTGGAATCGGCCAAAATCGAACCGTCGCCGATCACCGCATGGTCGATGTGGCAATTGTTCAGCTTCGATGCCGGCAGGTAGCGATCCTGAGTGTAGATCGGCGCCGAGGGGTCGAAGAAATTGAACGGCGGCAGCGGCTGCGCCAGCGCGAGGTTCGCCTCGAAGAACGCGCGCACCGTCCCGATGTCTTCCCAGTAACCCTCGAAAATGTGGGCGCAGAGTTTCTTTTTTCCGAGCAAGCCGGGAATGACCTCTTTGCCGAAATCCGTCATCTTGTTGTCGAGTGCCTCCGCCAGAGCCTCCCGGTTGAAAACATAGATGCCCATCGAAGCCAGACAACGCGGCTCGGCCGACGGCGTCTTCAAGGTGCTTTCCAGAGCCGGGCTCAGCGTCAACCCCGCGATCACCGCGGGATCTTTCGGTTTCTCCACGAAACGCGCGATCGTGAAGTCGTCGTTCACCTGCATCAGGCCGAGGCCCTCGACTTTCGAAACGGGGAACGGGATGGCGGCGATGGTAACGTCGGCCTTGGCCGCGACGTGCTGCGCGATGATCTCCCTGAAATCCATCCGGTAAAGTTGGTCTCCCGAAAGAATCAGCACGAGGTCGTGCTCGAACGACCGGAAATGGACGAGATTGCGCCGCACCGCGTCGGCGGTGCCCTGATACCAGTCGACGCTTTTCTCGGTCTGCTCGGCCGACATGATGTCCACGAAGCCGCCGCCAAACGGGTCGAAGTGATACGTGCCCTGCACGTGGCGATGGAGCGAGGCGGTCTGGAACTGCGTGAGCAGGAAGATCCGGTTGATCTCGGAGTTGATGCAGTTCGAAATCGGAATGTCGACGAGCCGGTATTTGCCCGCGAGCGGCACCGCCGGTTTGCACCGTTCGAGGGTTAGTGGCGAGAGCCGCGTGCCGCGACCGCCACCCATTACCACCGCGAGGGTCTTTTTGCGTCGTTCGATCATAGGGATTTTTTTTTAGGACCTTGCCGAGATTTTCCGTGCCCCGCTAGAGTCGCAATTCAATTTACCAATAACCATGTGCGGCATCATCGGCTACGTCGGGAAACAAAAAGCGGCTCCGTTCATTCTCGAGGGCTTGAAGCGTCTCGAATACCGCGGCTACGACTCCGCCGGTGTCGCCGTGCTCGAGGCGGGAGCCTTCCGGGTCGCCAAGCGCATCGGCCGCGTCGCCAACCTCGAACTGGAGGTGGCCAAGCGCCCCTTTGCCGGCACCTACGGGATCGGCCACACCCGCTGGGCCACCCACGGCGGCGTCACCGACGCCAACGCCCACCCGCACCTCAGCAGCGACGGCAAGGTCGTGCTCATCCACAACGGGGTGATCGAGAACTACGCCGCGATGAAGGCGTTTCTGCTGACGAAGGGTTTCACCTTCCGGTCGGAGACCGATACCGAGGTCCTCTGCAACCTCATCGCCTATCACTATGAAAAGGAGCCGCTCATGCCCGATGAGAATCGCTTCTTCTCTAGCGTGCGAAAGTCCCTGCTCCACGCCGAAGGCACCTACGGCATCGTCGCGATGTGCGTTGATTTTCCCGGGGAAATGGTCGCCGCCCGGAAGGGCTCTCCGCTCATCCTCGGCTTGGGCGACGGTGAAAACATCGTCGCCAGCGACGTCGCCGCCATCGTCGCGCGCACGCAAAATGTCGTCTATCTGAAAGACGGCGAGATCGTCCACCTCACGCCCAGGGAATTCCGCATCACCACGCTCGGTCAGGAATCGGTCGCACCGTTCGTGGACAAGGTCACTTGGACGATCAAGGACTCCGAGCGCGGCGACTACGCGCATTTCATGGAGAAAGAGATTTTCGAGCAGCCCGAGGCGCTGGAGAACACCATGCGCGGGCGTTTCTCGGCCGATGGCAGCACCGCCAATTTCGGCGGGCTCAACGTCTCCGCCGCCGAACTGCGCCAGATCGACCGCCTCATGTTCTGCGCCTGCGGCTCGGCCTGGCACGCCTGCCTCGTGGCCGAGCATCTCATCGAGCGTTACGCGCGCGTCCCCGTCGAGGTCGACTACGCGTCGGAATTCCGCTACCGCAATTCGCCGCTCGAACGGAACACGCTCTTCTTTTTCCTCAGCCAGTCCGGCGAGACCATCGACACCCTCGCCGCGATGCGCGAAGCCAAACGCAAGGGCTTCCGCACCCTCGCGATCAACAACGTCGTCGGTTCGACCATCGCCCGCGAGGCCGACGGCGGCATCTACCAGCACGCCGGGCCCGAGATCGGCGTCGCCTCCACCAAGGCGTTCACCTCGCAGCTCATGCTCGGCGCCATGGTCGCCCTCTACATCGCCCGCCTCCGCGACATGAGCTTCAGCGACGGCACCGAATACGTGCGGGCCCTCAAGCGCGCCCCCGACCTCGTTCGCCAAGCCCTCGGGTCCGCCCCGCAGATTCGCGCCATCGCAAAACGCTTCGCCGGCTATTCCGACTTTCTCTTCCTCGGCCGTCTTTCTTTGTTTCCCCTCGCGCTCGAAGGCGCCCTCAAGCTGAAGGAGATTTCCTACATCCACGCCGAGGGCTATCCCGCCGCCGAGATGAAACACGGCCCCATCGCCCTGATCTCGGAAAAATGCCCGAGCGTCTTCTTCGCCCCGAAGGGCGAGATCTTCAACAAGATCGTCTCGTCCATGCAGGAGATCAAAGCGCGCAAGGGCCCGATCATCGCGATCATCACCGAAGGCGCCGAGCTTCCGCCCGGCCTCGCCGACGAGATCATCACCATCCCCGAGTGCCACGAGGCCGTGTTGCCCATCGTCGCCTCGATCCCCGTGCAACTCCTCAGCTACTACATCGCGGTCGAGCGCGGCTGCGATGTCGACAAGCCGCGCAACCTCGCCAAGTCCGTCACCGTCGAGTAACCGCCCGCCCCCGGCGGGCCGATCGCGCTCCGCCGCAGCTGCCGCGCGCTTCTCCGAGTTGGCGGTGGTTCGCGCCGCCTTCTGTAAGCAGCTCGCTTGCGGTGGCTCAGCGACCGGAGCGCTCGCTGGCGAGTTGGCCTACCGCCAACTCGGCCGATGCATCCGCCGAGGCGCCGCGCGGCCGGAATGCTCGCGGCCGGAATCCGCCTTGCTCGCTCCGGAACCGGCACGCATAAGGCCAAGCTTTCCCGATGAACATCCATCCGAGTCCAGAAGCTTTCGTCCGCCTCGCCACGCAGGGTAACGTCATCCCAGTCTATACCGACCTCATGGCCGACTTCGAAACGCCCGTATCGGCCTACGCGAAGCTCAAGGAAGCCGGCCCCTCGTTCCTCCTCGAGTCCATCGAGGGCGGCGAACGGCTCTCCCGCTACAGCTTTATCGGCTGCCGTCCGCGCATGGTCTTCGCCTGCGGTCCCGAGACGACCGAGATTCGCGTGCCCGGGCAGCCGACGCGGACCGTGCCCACCCCGGCCGACCCGCTCGTGTTGGTTGAAAAGGAAATGCAGGGATTCAAGCCCGTGACCATTCCCGGCCTGCCCCGGTTCACCGGCGGCGCCGTCGGCTTCATCGGCTACGAATACGTGACCCGGATCGAGCCCAGCGTGCCGACGGCCGCCCGCGACGAACTCAAGCTGCCCCTGCTCTACTTCATGTTTTCCGATTCGCTGCTGATCTTTGATCGCGCGAAACAAACCCTCCGCCTTTGCGTCAACGCCCACATCCAAGGGAATCCCGTCGCCGCCCACGCCGCCGCCGTCGCCGAGTTGCACGCCCTTTACGCGTTGCTTCGTCAACCTCGCGAGCTCGCGCCGGCACCGCTGATCGACCCCGGTGCTGTGCCCGTGCCCCCGGGGAATTTCACGCAGCCGCAATTCGAGGCGGCCGTCGAGGCAGGCAAGGAGTTCATCCGCGCCGGCGACATCATCCAGTTCGTCCCTTCGCAGCGTTTCACCCGGCCTTTCGCCGGCACTCCCCTCGATCTCTATCGCGCCCTGCGCACGGTCAACCCGTCGCCCTATATGTTCATCCTCGACACGGGGGACTTTGCGATCGTGGGGGCTTCGCCGGAGGTCCATGTCCGCCTCACCGACGGCCGCGTCGAAATCCGGCCGATCGCCGGCACCCGCAAACGCGGAGCCACCGCCGAAGCCGACGTCGCCCTCGAGCACGAGCTCCTCGCCGATGAGAAGGAGCGCGCCGAGCACCTCATGCTCGTCGATCTCGCCCGCAATGACATCGGCCGGGTCTGCCGCTACGGTTCGATCACCGTGCCCGAGTTCATGATCGTCGAGCGTTACTCGCACGTCATGCACATCGTTTCGCAGGTCGAGGGCACCATTGCCCCGGACAAGAACGCCTACGATCTCATGCGTGCCACGTTCCCCGCCGGAACCGTCAGCGGCGCACCCAAGATCCGCGCCATGCAGATCATCGCCGCGAGCGAGCCTTCCCAACGCGGCTTCTACGCCGGAGCCCTGGGGTATTTCGGCTACGACGGAAACCTCGACTCCTGCATCATGCTGCGCACGGCGTTGCTCAAGGACGGCCAGCTCCACATCCAGGCCGGTGCCGGCATCGTCGCGGATTCCGTGCCCGCCTCGGAGTATCAGGAGACGATCAGCAAGGCGTCGGCCCTGCTCAAGGCCGCCGAGATTGCTTCCGGCCTTTGAGGTCAGGGCCGGCCCGGCAAACGAGGGACTGCGCCGAACGCGCCACTTGGCCCGTTCGACTGCGTCAAAATTTCCCGCAAAAAGTGCTTAAGAGATGCAACCTTGGGTCGCTCTTACTCGTAGCGGTAATTGGAACAGAATCAGCTTAGGTTGAGGAACAAGAAGCCTCCTCCGATGCTCTCATCTCCAAAGACCACTCTCATGACTAACAAAGCCAAGTTGCTCCGCTCTTCCTCCAAGGCCGACGCGAACACCTCCCCGGTGCTGGTTTCCGCCCCCCTTACGGCCGTCATGGACGCGCCTCCGTCCTTTCTCGAAAAATCCGACACCGCTCCCGAGGCTCCCATTCCCCACGGTGAGCGCAGCAACCTTCAGCTTTACCTCCAGGAAATCGGGAAAACCGCGCTCCTCACCATCGCCGAGGAGATCACCCTCGCCCGCCGGATTCGGCGAGGGGACAAGGCCGCCCGGGACCACATGATCTCGGCCAACCTCCGCCTCGTCGTGAAGATCGCGATGGACTACAAAGATTTCGGGCTCCCTCTCCTTGACCTTATCAGCGAGGGCAACATCGGCCTCATCAAAGCCGTCGAGCGCTTCGATCCGCGCAAGGGCGGCAAGCTTTCGACCTACGCGGCCTGGTGGATCAAGCAGTCCATCAAGCGCGCCCTCGCCAACCAGTCCAAGACGATCCGTCTCCCCGTCCACCTCGTGGACAAGATCTCCAAGATGCGGAAGATGGCGATGAAGCTCTCCGAGCAACTCGGCCGCGAGCCCTCCGACGAAGAGTTGGCCATCGAGCTCCAGATTCCCACCTCCAAGGTCGCCCACCTGAAATCCGTCAGCGTGCGTCCGGCTTCCCTCGACGCCCCGATCGGCGAAGATGGCGACTCCGGCTCCTTTGGCGAAATCGTCGGCGACGAAAACGCGATCAGCCCTTACGAGGGCCTGCGTGACCGCGACCAGAACTCCGACCTCAACGAGATGGTCAACTCCCTTGAGAAACGCGAAGCCGAGATCATCAAACTCCGCTTCGGTCTCGACGGCCGCGACGAGCTCACCCTCGAGGAAGTCGGCAAACGCTTCAACGTCACCCGAGAGCGTATCCGCCAGCTCGAGTATCTCGCCCTCTCCAAAATGCGCCGCGCCATGGCCAAACACGAAGCCATCCGCTCCACCGAGGAAATCGAGGAGGACGACCGCAACCGGCAACGCATGGACGTCATCCGCGAATTCATCGAGGCCAAGAGCGGTGCCAAGACCGGTCAAAACTGAGAGACTGCGCCCCGTCCGAGTTCAAGCCGCCGTCGGCCCGAACTGGAGCGAACTCAGTTTGTGGTAGAGTCCTTCGGGTCGAGCGGAGAGTTCGGCGTGAGTGCCGATTTCAACCACGCGCCCGCCGTCTAGCACCGCAATCCGATCTGCCGTGCGGATCGTCGCGAGGCGGTGGGCCACGATGAACGTGGTCCGCCCCTGCATCAGCCGCTCGAGCGCGATCTGCACGAGGCGTTCGCTCTCGCTGTCCAACGAGCTCGTCGCCTCGTCGAGAATCAGCACCGCCGGGTTTTTTAAGATCGCCCGTGCGATAGCCACGCGCTGCCGCTGACCGCCCGAAAGCTTGATGCCCCGGTCGCCGACCAGCGTCGCATAGCCTTCCGGAAACGCGGAAATAAATTCATCGGCGTTGGCGAGGCGCGCCGCCTCCCGGATCGCCGCGGCGTCCGCACCCGGCCGGCCGTAGGCGATGTTTTCCGCGATCGACCCGCCGAAGAGCAGGACGTCCTGCGGCACGATCGCCAGTTGGCCGCGAAGCCACCCGAGCGGGTAATCGCGTGCGTCCCGACCGTCGAAGCACAACCGCCCGCTTTCCGGATCGTAAAAGCGCAGCAGCAACGCCGTGAGCGTCGACTTGCCCGCGCCGCTCGGGCCCACGAGGGCGATTTTTTCGCCCGGCATGGCCGAGAGCGTGATCTCTCGCAGCACCGCGACCTCCGGCCGCGAGGGATAGCGGAAGCTGACCGCCTCGAACCGCACCTCGCCCTTGAGCCGTGCGGGCAATTTCCTCTCGCCGGTCGGTGCCTGAGGCGCGATTTCCGTCGGTTCCCGCAGCAACTCGCGCACCCGCTGCGTTGCGCCGACCGTCTTTTGAATCTGGCTGAAAAGCTCCGCCGATTGCCCCATGGCCCCGGCGACGAAGGTCGTGTAGAGCACGAATCGCGTCAGCTCGCCCGGACTGATCTGCCCGCTTTGCAGCAAGCCCGCGCCAAACCAAAGCACGATCACGATCCCGCCGAAGAGCGCGATGATGAAGAAGGCCACAAACACCGCGCGCCACCGCGCCGCGCTCAGAGCCGCGCCGAGCACCCGGGCGTTGGCCCGCTCGAAGCGCCCGAGTTCGAAGGCCTCGTTGGCAAAGGCCTTCACACTTGCGATGGCCTGCAGGGTTTCCTCGACGATCGTGTTGGTCGCCGCGAGCTGGTCCTGTGTCTCGCGGGAGAACCGCCGCAGTCGCCGGCCGAAGAAAACCGCCGCCGCGATCAGCAGGGGCAAAGTCCCCAGCATCACCGCCGTCAAACGCCCCGAGGTCAGGGCGATCATCGTCACGCCGCCCAGCAAGAACACCGTTTGCCGGCACATCTGCGGCAGCGCGTCGATCAGCGCCCCTTCGATCTGCGCGACGTCCGTGGAAACCCGGCTGGTCAGTTCGCCGACCCGCCGTTGACCGAAGAATTCCATCGGCAACGCGATCAGGCGCGCGTAGCACTCCCGCCGCAGATCCGCCAACGCGCTTTGCCCGACGCGGTTGAACGCGAGCGCGCTGTTGAATGACGCTGCGGCCTGGAGCGTGACCGAGACCGCCAGCAGCCCCGCGATGGCGTTCAAGCCGAGCGCTCCGATCCACGGGAGCACCGTGCCGCCCGGATTCAACGCCGCGTCGATCAGCGAGCCCGCAAGCAACGGAAACGCGAGGCCGAGGGTGGCGCTGAAGAAGAGCGTCGTCAGCCCGGCGAAGAACCGGGCGCGATACGGCCGCACATACCGGGCGAGAGACAGCGTCTGGCGCAACGTCTCGCGATTGAGCGGTGCCTTGGGGAGGCGCTCCAAGGCGATTTCCTCCTGATCCGGATTGCGGTGAGACATGACCGCGACCTTCGCGAAGCGGGCTCAAAAACACAAGCGGTCGACGGCTTTGTCGCGGGCCGGAATACCTCGAATCACACCGCGCGGTTTCCACGACGAATCCGCTGCGCCCGGGCTTTTGGCGGCGGCGATTTTCACTCCCGGAACGCGCCTTGACTCCCCTCTTTCCGGACCTAGCTTCCGCCCCTTTCCCGGCATGGCGCACGATCTGAAAGACACTCTCCAGCTCCCCAAAACCGACTTCGCGATGCGCGCCGGTTTGGCGCAACGCGAGCCCGGCCGGGTCGCCCATTGGGAGCGGATCGGCCTCTACGCCCGCCTCCAGCAAAACCGCGCCGCCGCAGCCGAGACCTTCGTCCTGCACGACGGTCCGCCTTTCACCAACGGCGATGTCCACATCGGCACCGCCCTCAACAAGACGCTCAAGGACATTACCGTCCGCTACAAAACCCTCCGCGGCTACCGCACGCCTTACGTGCCCGGCTGGGACTGCCATGGCCTGCCCATCGAGCAAAAGGTCACCCGCGAACTCCGCGAGAAGAACGAAACCGTCACCACCGCCGAACTCCGCGCCCGGTGCGACGCCTTTGCCGAAACCTGGATCGCCAAACAGACCGCCCAGTTCAAACGCCTGGGCATCATGGCGGACTGGGCCAACGAGTATAAAACCAAGTCGCCGGCGTTCGAGGCCGACATTCTCCGCACCTTCGCCGCCTTTATCGAAAAAGGTTTGGTCTACCGCAGCAAGAAACCCGTCTACTGGAGCATTCCCTTCGAGACCGCCCTCGCCGAGGCCGAGATCGAATACAAGGATCACACCTCCATCGCCATCTGGGTTAAGTTCGCCGTCCCCGCCGCCGAGGCCGCGAAGTTCGGTCTCCCCACGGACAAGCCCCTCTACGTCGTCATCTGGACGACCACGCCTTGGACGATCCCCGCCAACCTTGCGATCGCGCTCCATCCCGACGTGGATTACGTGGTCGCCGACACCGGCCCCGAGCGGATCGTCGTCGCCCAAGCGCTGCTCGATTCCGTTCTCACATCCGCCAAGATCGGGGCCGCGCCCGCCGTCGTCGCCACGCTCAAGGGCGCCAAGCTCGAAGGCCTCGTCACCCGCCACCCGTTCATCGACCGCGCTTCTCCCATCGTCCTCGCCGACTACGTCACGACCGACAGTGGCACCGGCGCGGTCCACACCGCGCCCGGCCACGGGGCCGAGGACTATCTCACCGGCCTCAAATACAAACTCGATATCTACTGCCCGGTCGGCGACGACGGTCGTTACCTCGACGACGGCAAAGTCCCCGCCGATCTCGTCGGCATCACCACCCTCGAAACGGTCGAAGACCTCGCCGCCAAGAAGCCTTCCCCCGCCAATCTTGCGGTCCTCAGGAAACTCGCCGAGGCCGGCGCGCTGCTCGCCAAGGCCAAGTATCCGCACAGCTACCCGCACTGCTGGCGCTCAAAGACCCCGATCATCTTCCGCGCCGTTGACCAGTGGTTCGTCGCGCTCGACAAAGCCGACACCCGCGCCTCCGCCCTCGCCGCCATCAAGGCCGTGCAATGGATTCCCGGCTGGGGCGAGGCCCGCATCCGCGGCGCCGTCGAATCGCGCCCCGATTGGTGCATCAGCCGCCAACGCTCGTGGGGCGTGCCCATCCCCGCGTTTTTCGACGAAAAGAAAAACCCCTACCTCGACGCCGACGTCGCCCGTGCCGTCGCCGCCAAGATCGCCGCCGAAGGAACCAATCTTTGGTATAACGCGACCGCCGCGCAAATCCTCGAAGGCATCACGCTGCCGTCCACGTGGCCGGCCGCCTCCGCCCTCACCTGCGGCCGCGACACCCTCGACGTCTGGATCGACTCCGGCTCCTCGCACGCCGCCGTGCTCCGCAATCAACAAGGCGGCACGCAGTGGCCCGCCGACCTCTACCTCGAGGGCAGCGATCAGCACCGTGGCTGGTTCCAGTCCTCCCTCTGGACCGGCGTGATCGCCTTCGGCGGTGCGCCGTATAAGGCGGTCCTCACGCACGGCTTCATCGTCGACAAGGCCCGCCAGAAAATCTCCAAGAGCAGCACCTATCAAAAGCCCCAAACGAGCGACGCCTACATCGCCGCCCACGGTGCCGACGTCATCCGCCTCTGGATCGCCTCGCAGGATTTTCGCGACGACATACCGGTCGACGACGAGATTTTAAAAAATGTCGGCGAGTCGTATAGGCTTTTCCGCAACAGCCTTCGCTTCCAACTCTCCAACCTCTTCGATTTCGACGCCGCACGCGACGCCGTTCCCTACGCGCAACTCGACATCCTCGACCGCTGGGCGCTGCACCAGACTGCCGTCCTTCTCCGCGAAGTCACCGCCGCCTACGACGCCTACGAGTTCCACCGCGTCTACCAACTCTGCAATCAGTTCTGCGCCGTCACGCTCTCGGCCGTCTATCACGACATCCTGAAGGACCGCCTTTACACACTCGGCACCCACGCCCCGCTGCGCCGTTCCTCGCAGACCGCGATCCACCACATCTTCCGCACGTTGGTTAAAATTCTTTCCCCGATTCTGACCTTCACGAGCGACGAAGTCTGGTCCTACGCCGTCGCCAACACCGAATACACCGACGACTCCGTCCATCTGCAGGACTGGCCCGTCGCCCCCGCCGAGTGGACCGACGCCGCCGTCGAAACCGATTTCGCCGCGCTCCTGCGCACGCGCGCCCTGGTCACCGAAGCGATCGAGCCCCTGCGCGCCGCGGGCCAACTCGGAAAATCGCTCGACGCATCCGTCACCCTCACCGTCGCCTCCAACGACGCGACGCTCGCCGTGCTGGAGCGCCACCGCGATTTCCTGCCCGAACTTTTCATCGTGTCGCAGGTCGCTCTTGCTTCCGCTGCGTCAGGCACCGTCCTTGGCGCGACCGTCCGCCCCTGCGCCGACCTCGGCTACACCCGTTGTCCGCGTTGCTGGCGTTGGGTGCCCGCGCTTGCGACGACCGCAGCCCACGGCGATCTTTGTCCGCGTTGCGTTCAGGCCCTTACTCTCTAGTCTCCCTCAATCACCCCCAACCTCCCATGGCCCAAAAAACCAAGAAACCCGTGAAACCCGCCACGAAACCTTCCAAGCCCGCCCCCCGGCCCAAGGTAAAAGCTCCGGCGAAAGCCAAGACCCAGGCAAAACCTGCGCAGAAGCCAAAGACGAAAGCCAAGGTCGCAGTGAAGGCATCAGGGAAGGTCGCCGTGAAACCAGCCGCAAAGACCGCCGCGAAAGCCGCGGTGAAGCCCATCTTGAAAGCCGCAGCCAAAACCACGCCTTCCGCCAAACGCGCGGGGGCCCCGGCGTCCACGAAAGCGCCGCAAAAGCCGGCGCCCACGTCGGCGAAGAAATCTACCATCATGGAAAAGCCCTCTAAAAAGAACGCCCTGCGCGACAGCATCCTGAAGCGCAAGGCCCCTGCCAAACCCATCGCCTTCAGCCTCGATGAAGTCCGCGCCATCGCGCAGACGACCGTCGAGAAGCCCGAAGAGTCCAAGTCCGCCAAGGCCGCCACAAAGCCCGGAGTCCACAAAAACGCGCTCGCCTTGGAAAAGGCCGTGAAGCCCAGCCATGTGAAAGCCGCTTCGCTGGCCGATATTCTCGGCTTCAACCCTAAGAAGGCCAAGTCGCTCGAGGCCGTCCTCGAGGTCGAGGTGCCGGAGAAGTTCAAGCGCTATTACAAACTGCTGCTCGACCTTCGAACCCACCTCACGGCCGGCATCGAGTTGCACTCGGAGGAAACCTTGAAGCGTTCTTCCAAGGACGACTCCGGCGATCTCTCCTCCTACGGCCAACATATGGCCGACTCCGGCACCGACACCTTTGACCGCGACTTCGCGCTGAGCCTCGTCTCCAGCGAGCAGGAGGCCCTCGGCGAAATCGACTCCGCGATCAAACGCATCAAGGATGGCAGCTACGGTATCTGCGAAATCAGCCAACAGCCCATCGCCAAGGATCGCCTCCTCGCCGTGCCCTTCACCCGCTACTCCGCCGACGCGCAAAAGGAACTGGAGCGCAACCGCCACCGTTCCCGCACCCAAGCCGGCATCCTCGGCGAACTGGGCGAGGATGGCGCTCCGAGCGGGACATCCGGCGGCGACGACAACGGCGAATAAACCGTTTTCGCGTGCGCGACGCCCGGCCGACCCGCCAAGGTTCGATGCTGACATGAACGGCAATCCGCCCCCTGTCGCCGCCGAGCCCGGCGCGGGCACACCCGGCGCAAAACTCCCGCTGTCACGCAGGCTCCTCGCCTATCGTCGGCTTTGGGTCATCGCCTTGGTCGTGTTGGCGGCCGACCAGGCGACCAAGGCGGCGATCGTCGAGCAGCTGCCTTTCCCCACCTACGGCGAGGGCCACGGCGCGATCACCGTCGTGCGGAATTTCTTCTACCTTGTTCACGTGGGCAATACCGGCGCCGCTTGGAGCATGTTCACCGGCCAGAGTTTTCTGCTCGCGGTTTTCGCCCTCTTCACGCTCGGCGCCATTTTTTTCTGGCGGCACGCCCTCGCGCTCCGCGAGCGCAGGAGCCAGCTCGCCTTCGGGCTCCTTTGCGGCGGCATCGTCGGCAACGTCATCGATCGCCTCGCCTACGGTCACGTGGTCGACTTCATCGACCTCCATTTCGGCAGCTACGTCTACCCCACCTTCAATGTCGCCGACTCGGGGATCTGCGTCGGCGTCGCGTTCTACCTCTGGCATTCGCTGCGCGAGCCGAAGTAGCGCCCGGCGTCATTCGACGTTGGCGATCTGTTCGCGAATCCGCTCCAGCTCGTTCTTAAGCTCGATGACCGCGCGGGCGATCGTCAGATCGTTCGCTTTGCTGCCGATCGTGTTCACCTCGCGGCCGATCTCCTGCAAAATAAACTCCGCCTTGCGGCCGATCTCACCGTCCATGCCCAGCAACGTCCCGAACTGCTCGAGATGGCTGCGTAACCGGGTGATTTCCTCCGTCACATCACAGCGATCCGCAAACAGCGCGACCTCCTTGAGCACGCGCTCGTCCGCCACATCCAAAGCCAACTCTGCCGTGCGCAAGCGTTGCAACAACTGGTCCCGGTAGAGCGTCGGCACCTGCGGCGCGCGGACCGCGACCGCGTCGACATTTCGGCGCAACGTTTCCAAGCGGCCGAGAAAATCCACGAGCAACGCCTCGCCCTCTTTGGCCCGCATCGCCGAAAAAGCCCGCAGCGCCAGATCCAGTGTGGACAAAACAACCGTCCGCACGGTCTTGGCCGAGGGGAAATCGTCGGTCTTCCGCTGGGAGCGGGCGATCTCCCACAGCAGCTCGGGCGTCGGCGTGAACGCGACCCCCTGTTTGGCCGCAAAAGCGGAAAGCCGGTCGAGGGTGTCGCCCGCCGCATCCTCGTCCCACACTTCCTGCCTCGCCCCCGCAGCGCCCGTGACCTCGATCTGCACGTGGACTTTCCCGCGCGAGGCGAACTTCCTGACCCGCTCGCCGACGGCAACCTCAAGCTCCTCCCACGGTTCCGGCAACTTCATCGTGAGGTCCAGCGTCTTTCGGTTCACCGCGCTCACCTGCACCGTCAGCGTGTCCGCCCCGATGACCGCCGTCGCCCGACCATAGCCGGTCATCGACCTCATAGCGTCACCCCGAGAATTTTCGCGACCTGGTTCACATCCTTGTCGCCGCGACCGGAGAGGTTGATGACCAGGATCTCGTCGGGGCGCATGACCCGCGCGCGCTTGATACCGTGGACAAACGCATGGGTGCTTTCGAGCGCCGGGATGATGCCCTCCAGTTTGGATACGAGTTGGAAGGTCGCCATCACCTCGTCGTCGCAGGCATAGGCGAAGGCGATGCGGCCCTGCTCCCGATAGAAGGCGTGCTCGGGCCCGATCGCGGCGTAGTCGAGCCCCGCGCTGACGGAGTGGGTCAGCTCGATCTGGCCGTCGGGGTCCTGTAAAATGTAAGTCTTGGCGCCCTGCAGCACGCCGAGTTTTCCGCCTTCGAAACGCGCCGCGTGCTCGCCGCGCGTGATCCCGCGACCGCCGGCCTCGACGCCGATCAGCCGCACCGAAGGGTCTTCCAGGAAATCAAAAAAGAAGCCGATCGCGTTCGAGCCGCCGCCCACGCAGGCGATCATCTCGTCGGGCAGGCGCCCTTCGCGTTCGAGCAATTGCCGCTTCGTTTCCTGGCCGATCACCCGGTGAAAATCCCGCACCATCATCGGATAGGGATGCGACCCGAGGGCGGACCCGAGGATGTAGTGGGTGCTGCGGACGTTGGTGACCCAGTCGCGCATGGCCTCGTTGACCGCGTCCTTGAGGGTCTTCTGCCCCGAGGTGACGGCGCGGACCTCTGCGCCCATCAGCCGCATGCGGAAAACGTTCAACGCCTGCCGCTCCATATCCACGGCACCCATGTAGACGACACACTCCAGGCCGAACTTCGCGCACACGGCGGCGGTGGCCACGCCATGCTGGCCCGCGCCGGTCTCGGCGATGATGCGCTTCTTGCCCATGCGGAGGGCGAGCAACGCCTGCCCGAGCGCGTTGTTGATCTTGTGCGCCCCGGTGTGCAGCAGGTCCTCGCGTTTCAGATAAATCTTCGCGCCGCCGCAATGCGCCGTCAGCCGCTCGGCGAAATACAGCTCGGTCGGCCGGCCGGCGAACTCCTTCAAATGCCGGCTCAACTCGGCTTGGAAAGCGGCATCGTCCCGGGCCTCCGCGTAAACCGCACCCAGTTCTTGCAGGGCCGTCATCAGCGTCTCGGGCACGAACACCCCGCCGTAACGGCCGAAATGTCCGCCGGCATCGGGCAGCGAAAGCCGGTCGAGAGAGGGTGCGGGTGGAGCGGCGAGCGTGGGAGCCATGAGTGCGACGGGGAAACGTGGGGAGAATCCGGCGGGTGGCAAGCGGCTGTCTAGATACGCTTGACCGCGACGAGGGTAAGGTCGTCGCGTTGCGGCACCTCGCCGGCAAACAGGGCCACGCGCTCGAGAATCCCGTCGTTCATTTCCTGGGCCGATTTGCCGAGGTAAGACCGCACGGCGTCGGCCAGTCGGTTGCCCGAGAATTCCTTGCCGTCTTCGTTGGGTGTCTCGGTCACGCCGTCGGTGTAAAGCACCAGCACGTCGCCGCGATCAAACGGCAATGTGTGATCGACGATCACCGTCGAAAAAAGCTCGTCCGGCACCATGCCGAGGGGCATCCCCTCGGAGGATACGAAGGCCGGCAGGACGGTGCCGCTACCCGGGTCGAACCGCGCCAGCAACGGCAGCTCGTGTCCGGCCCGCGCAAAGGTCACGCACCCGGCCGCGGTGTCGATGACGGCGTAGAGCATCGTGACATAGAGACCGTTTTCGATGTCGGCCGAGAGCGCGCTGTTGAGCTCGGTGAGCACCCGGGCCGGCGATGCATGGCGCGGGGCGATCTGGTGCAGATTCGTCCGGCAGATCGCCATCAGGAGCGACGCCGGGATGCCCTTGCCCGAGACGTCGGCCACGACGACGGCCAGCCGCGTCGCCGAGAGCCGGATGACGTCGTAGAGGTCGCCGCCGATCTTTTGCGCCGGCCGGTAGCGGGCGTCGAGGTCGAGGCCGTCGATTGTCGTGGTCTTGCGCGGGAGCAACATCCGCTGGATGCCGCTGGCCACCGCGAGATCGAGGTCGAGTTGCTGTTTCTCGATCTGCAGATTGAGGAACTCGGCGTTGTGCAGCGCGAGCGCCGCCTGTTCGGCCAGCGATTCCATCAGCGAAAATTCCATCTCCGTGAAGGCCCGCTCCCCGGCCGGGTTGGCCACCGTCAGGACGCCGAAAAAGCGCTCACGAAAAAACAACGGGACCGCGATCACCGAGCGCACCGTCAATGCCGGATCATCGTGCCGCACGATGCGGGTGTCGCTCGCCGCGTTGACCACGCGCTCACCCCGCCCGGTCGCGGCCACCCGGCCCACGATCCCCTCGCCGACGGGAAACTCCTCCGACTTCAACACCTGCTCGATAAATTTGGCCCGCGTGGTCAGCCGACTCTTGGCCGCATCGGAAAACGGACGATGGGGAGGAAAAAGCCCCTCCACCGCCGCGCCCCACATGGTGTCGTGGTCCGTCCGCTCAAACAGACAGGCACTGAGGGCCCCGGTGCTGAGAATCGAGGCATGCACGATGCGCTGGTGCAGGTCGGCCCGGGTCAGCCCCTCGCCCAAGGCCTCGGCCATCAAGTGCATGAAATCCACGATCCTTTGCCGATCTTGGGTCGCTTGTTGCCGCGCCTCTTCGACGGCATCGGCCACCGCCCGCGCGCGCCGCATGGGCACCAAGAGTGCGACGACGCCCAAGATCAATCCGATGACGATACCGAGAAACATGGAATGGTGAATGTGAACGTCGCGCGACTGCCGGGCAACCGCGAAGGTGCGGTGGGGTCGGAGCGGTTCGGACGGCGTCTGCCCCGCCAAATGGGAGGCGACGACCCACGGTTCGAGCCCGCGTGCCCATCGCTCCGCTCGCCGCGCTCACCGCTGCTCGACGCGATGCTTGAGAAACGACAACACGTCCTGAAACTTCGCCCGATTGCCTTCGTCGGCGGCGACCAAGTGCTCATGCGACTCCAGCACATGGCGGGCTTTTTCCAATTCGCCGCCCACTTTGAAGGGCAGTGCCGACCGGCCGTTGGCCGAAGGCGCCGGAAGCTCGCCTTCATCGACCGTGAGCAGGCGATGCAGCCCAAGGTTGCGAATCAGCTCCAGGTTCCTCGCACCGGCACGCGCAACGACGAGGCTGCCCGGCGGATTCTGTTTGCGCAGTTCCAAGGCGATGCCGGCGAGCACGCCGAGAAATGTGCTGTCCATGCTGGTGCAGTGCTGAAAATCCACCACGAACCGCACGCGTCCCTGCCGGAGCATTTCGGAAACAAAGTCCCGCAGACCGGGGCTGTTTTGAAAACACGCGCGGCCCTCGACACGCACCACGACCGGGTCGGAGTAGGCGTCCACGAGGTAAACGGGAGAAGGAAGATCTGGCATGTTGCAAAGACGAGTGAACCGATCAGACCCTTCCAATATCCCCGGATTTAGCGGAACGACAAGCGCGGCCCGGGAATGACGCCGAAAGCGCCTGGGAAGGGGCTAGGTCAATGGACTAGTTGCGGGCGACGATTTGCCGCAGGACATAGGGCAAGATGCCGCCGTGCTGGTAGTAATCGATCTCGATGGGCGTATCGATGCGGCAGCGCACCACGACGTTTTCGACCGCGCCGTTCTGACGCGTGATCTTGAGCGTGAGGTCCTGCTGCGGCTTGATCGCGGCGTCGAGGCCGACGACATCGTAGGTCTCGGTGCCGTCGAGCTTCAGCCTCTGTGCGGTCGTGTCATCTTTGAACTGCAACGGGAGCACGCCCATGCCGACGAGGTTGGAGCGGTGGATGCGCTCGAAACTTTGCGCGACGACGACTTTGACGCCGAGGAGGTTCGTCCCCTTGGCGGCCCAATCACGCGAAGAACCGGTGCCGTATTCCTGGCCGGCGAGGATGATCAACGGCGTGCCCGCCTTTTGATAGGCCATCGAAGCGTCGTAGATGGAGGTCTTCACGCCGTCGGCGCCGAGAGTATTGCCGCCCTCTTCGCCGCCGAGCATGAGGTTTTTGATGCGGACGTTGGCAAAGGTGCCGCGGGTCATGATGCGGTCGTTACCGCGACGGGAGCCGTAGGAATTGAAGTCCTCGTAGGCGACGCCGCTATCGAGGAGGAACTTGCCGGCGGGCGAGCTCTTCTTGATCGCGCCGGCCGGCGAGATGTGGTCGGTCGTAACGGAATCGCCGAAGATACCGAGGGCGCGCGCGCCGGTGATCGGCTTGATCGCGCCGGGCGTGAGGGAGAAGTTCGTGAAGAACGGCGGCTCCTGGATGTAGGTCGAGGCCGCGTCGAAGGCGTAGACGTTGCCCGTGGTGGAAGGGATCTCGTTCCACTTCGGATTCTGCGCGGCGAAGTTGATGTAGAGGCGGCGAAACACCTCGGGCTTCAGCGCGGCCTGCATCTGATCGCGAACTTCTTGGAGCGTGGGCCAGATGTCCTTCAAGTATACGGGCGCGCCGGCCTGATCGTTGCCGAGCGGCTCGGTCGAGAGGTCGATGTCCACGCGGCCGGCGAGCGCAAAAGCGACGACGAGCGGGGGCGACATCAGGAAGTTGGACTTGATGTTCTGGTGGACGCGGGCCTCGAAGTTGCGGTTGCCCGATAAGACAGAGGCGGCGACGAGGTCGTTTTTGACGATGGCCTCCTCGATGGCGGGATGCAGCGGGCCGGAGTTGCCGATGCAGGTCGTGCAACCGTAGCCGACGGTGTGGAAACCGAGTTGGTCGAGGTAAGGCGACAGGCCGGTCTTGTCGAGGTAGTCGGTGACGACGCGCGAGCCGGGGGCCAGCGACGATTTCACGACCGGATTTACCTTGAGGCCTTTCTCGACGGCCTTCTTCGCGAGCAGGCCGGCGGCGAGCATGACGGAAGGATTCGAGGTGTTGGTGCAGCTTGTGATGGCCGCGATGAGCACGGAGCCGTGGCCGATGTCGCCCTCCACGGAAGGCGCCTTGCCCGAGACCGCGTTCGGCGTGGGCCGGTTGACCATCTCGCGCTCCGTGACCGGATTGGTGGCGCACGCCGCCGCCTTCGCGGCCGAGACCGGCTCTTGGCTGCCGCCCCCGCCGCCGTGGAAGGAGCCGTTGGCCGAGACGTGCGTCCTGGCGAATAAATCCTCGGCTTTCTTGCCAAATCCGTTTTCCGCAGCCGGCTTCGAGAACGCCATGACGAACTCCTTCTTCATGTCCGAAAGCTCGATGCGGTCCTGCGGGCGCTTCGGTCCGGCGACGCTGGGGCCGACGGAGGAAAGGTCGAGGGCGAGGTCGGTCGAGTATTCGATCTCGCCCTGCTGTGGAATACCCCACAGGCCCTGCGCACGGTAATAAGCTTCGTAAAGTGCGAGTTGCTTGTCGTCGCGACCGGTGGCCCGGAGGTAACTGACGCATTCGGCGTCGATCGGGAAGAAGCCCATGGTCGCACCGTATTCGGGCGCCATGTTGGCGATGGTCGCACGATCGACGACGGGGAGCGCGGCGGCGCCGGGGCCGTAGAACTCGACGAACTTGCCGACGACCTTCGCGTTGCGGAGTTGCTGGGTGAGAGTCAGCGCGAGATCGGTGGCGGTGACGCCTTCCTTGAGCGCGCCGGTGAGGTAAACGCCGACCACATCGGGCGTGAGGAAATAGACGGGTTGGCCGAGCATGCCGGCCTCGGCCTCGATACCGCCGACGCCCCAGCCGACGATGCCGAGGCCGTTGATCATGGTCGTGTGCGAGTCGGTGCCGACGAGCGTGTCGGGATAGTAGATGTCACCCGAACTCAGCACGCCCTTGGCGAGGTATTCCAAGTTCACTTGGTGCACGATGCCGATGCCGGGGGGAACGACCTTGAAGGTATCGAATGCCTGCATGCCCCATTTCAGAAATTGGTAACGCTCGCGGTTGCGCGAGAACTCGAGCTCGAGGTTCTTCGCAAGTGCGTCGGCGCTCCCGGCGAAATCCACCTGCACGGAGTGGTCCACGACGAGATCGACGGGCACGAGCGGCTCGATGATCTTCGGATTCTTGCCGAGCTTCGTGACGGCGGAACGCATCGCCGCGAGATCGACCAGCAGCGGCACGCCGGTGAAGTCTTGCAGCACGATACGGGCGACGACGAAGGGGATTTCCTCGGTGCGCTCCGCCTTGGCCGCCCAAGTCGCGAGGGCCCGGATGGCGGGCTCGGCGACGCGCTTGCCGTCGCAGTTGCGCAGCAGCGACTCCAGCACCAGCCGGATGGAGACCGGAAGCTTGCTCACTTTGAAGCCGGCCTGCTCGAGAGCGGGCAGGGAATAGAAGGAGTGCGACTCTCCGTTGGCGGAGAATTGCCGGAGCGTATCAAAAGGGTTCGGGAAACTCATGAAAACTGGAGGATTTTCGATTTTCGGTTTGGGAAAACGCGTGCGACGCCAAAATTGCCGAGGGTTACTTGGCCAGAGCGGCTTTGACGGCGGCGAAGTCGGGCAAGTCCTTCGGCGTCGCGGTCTGCTCGGCATGTTTTACGACGCCATCCTTGCCGATGACGAACGCGGCGCGGGCCGAGGTGTCGCCGATCCCGGCGAGCATGGGGAAGAGCACGTCGTAGGCCTTGGTCGTCTCCTTGTTCAGGTCGGAGAGGAGCGTGATGCCGATCTTGTTTGTCTTGGCCCAAGCTTCTTGGGTGAAGGGGCTGTCCACGCTGATCGCGTAAACCGCGGCGCCAAGTTTCTCGTAATCGCCGAGACCGCTCGTCTGGTCGCACATTTCCTGGGTGCAGACGCCGGTGTAGGCTAAGGGAAAGAAGAGCAGCACCGTCTGTTTCACGCCGAAATTGGCGCTGAGCTTTACGTCGACAAGGCCTTCGGCGGTCTTGGACTTGAGGGTGAAATCAGGGGCTTTGGAGCCGATGGCGATGGGCATGGGACGAGGTATTTTTGAGTTGGAAGATGGGCGCGGAAAGGAAATCCGGCTCCGTGAAGGGATCAGCTAGAGCCGCCCGGCGGGGCTCGGCAAACCGTTTTTCCCGTTAGCAGCGGCATTTCTAACCAGCACAACGGCGTCATTAGAATCGCTCTTGCGCGGCGAGTGGCGGCCTCCGTTACTTCGCCCTCCGCATGACCTTGATTGAAGACCTCCAATGGCGCGGCCTCGTCGCCGATTGCACCGATCTGGAGGCGCTGACCAAGCGCCTCAACGAAGGGCCGATCACGCTGTATTGCGGCTTCGATCCCACCGGGGACTCGCTCCACGTCGGGCACCTCGTCCCGCAACTGAACCTGCGGCGCTTCCAACTCGCCGGCCACCACCCGATCAGTCTCGCCGGCGGAGCGACCGGCATGATCGGCGACCCGGGCGGAAAGTCGGCCGAGCGCAATCTCCTCTCCCGCGAGCAACTCGCCTACAACTACGGGCGTATCAAGGCCCAGTTGGAGCGGCTCCTCGATTTCACCGCCGCCGGCAACCCGGCCCGGATCGTCAACAACGCCGACTGGACAGCGCCGGTGAGTTTTCTGGATTTCCTGCGCGACGTGGGGAAGCACTTCTCCCTCGGCAGCATGATTGCCAAGGACAGCGTGAAGTCCCGTCTCGGCACCGAGGCCGGCATCAGCTTCACCGAATTCAGCTATCAGTTGCTGCAGGCGAACGATTTTTGCCACCTGCGCCAGACTCTGAACTGCGAACTTCAGATCGGCGGCACCGAGCAGTGGGGCAACATCACCGCCGGCACCGATCTCATTCGGAAAAAGACCGGCCTCTCCGCGTGGGGCCTCACGTTCCCGCTCATCACCAAGGCCGACGGCACCAAGTTTGGCAAAACCGAAGGCGGGGCGGTCTGGCTCGATCCGGAAAAGAC
>JBDNFZ010000212.1:0-9524 GCA_041689555.1 Opitutaceae bacterium
ACTTCTTCGGGTTCTTTTCGGCCGCGAGTGGCTGGGGGAGCACGCGGGCCGATGCGTTTGCACTCGTCCCGTCCGCGTTGCTGGCTTCGCGCGGGCTTCTGCACGTCGGCGCCCTTGCGGCAATCGCCCTTGGATTATTTTTCCCCACGGCACGCGTGCCCCGCGCGCGCCAGGCTTGGGTCTGCCTGCCTTTGCTCGTGCTACTCTGGGTAGCATGCAGCGTCGCATACTACTTGAACCACGGCGGCGGCGGACTCCATTACTACGCCACGTTCTGCGTGCTGCTGACGTTCCACCTCGCCCGCGCGATCGACTGGCGGCGCATCCCTTGGCCCGGTTTGCGCCTCATCCTCCCGGCTGCGCTCGTGCTCGGCCTGCCGTGGATTTCCACGTGGCAACAGTGTGTCATTCTCATACGCTCGTCTGAGTCCGCCCACGTGTTTCTTCAGACGTGTCGCGAAACCGCCGCCGGTGTGCCTATCTACAGCGAAGATTATCAACTCTTCAAAGACCGCTATCGCGGCGAGCGCCTCGACATGGGCGACGTCGTTTTCCGCGTGAGTCGCACACGTTACTTTGGTTTGGCCTTCACCGCGACGGCCGAGCGCGCCTTCAACGAGTTGGCAAGAAATCCACCACCTTTCGTGCTCGCTGGCGGGTGCGGGAGCCCGCCGCTGCAGGCCCTGCTCGCGCGCGCCTATGCGCCGACGCTGCGCGTGCCCTAACTCAAAGAGCCTTACGCTGGTCCCGCCCAAACACTTTACCGCCTTAAACCGGCACATCCGCCTCCGCTCCGTGATTAACTATCGTCGCGCTCCCCATGGCTAACTCGTGGAAACAAAAACTCTCGCGTGGAGCCAACCGCGTCTTGAATCCCCTCGGTTTGCACCTCCTGCGCCGCGAGCGCGCCTTCGAGATGGACGGCCTGCTCGCCCGCGCCGCCGCCCGCGGCACCGACGTCCGCACCTGGATCGACGTCGGCGCCTCCGACGGCATCTGGTCGCTCGGCGCACACCGCCATTTCCCGAAGTCTCGGTTCCTGCTCTTCGAACCGCTCGCCGAACACCAAGCCGCGCTCGCCGCGCTGAAAAGCCGCCACGGCTTCGATTCCATCGCCGCCGCCGCTGGCCGCGAACCCGGATCGATTTCCTTTTTCGTCGATCCCCTCCTCGACGGCAGCGCCGTCGCCGTGCCCGGCGCCGCCGATACACGCTCCGTGCCCGTCGAAACCATCGACCGCGCGATTTCCGCGCGCGGTCTTGTCGGCCCGTTCGCCATCAAACTCGACACGCACGGTCACGAAATCCCTGTCCTTGAAGGTGCCGCCGCCACGCTCGCGCAAGCGAGTCTGCTCATCATCGAAACCTATAATTTTCCGCTCACGCCCGACTCGCTCCGCTTTCACGAACTCTACGTGTGGCTCGAAGCTCGCGGCTTCCGCTGCTGCGACCTCGCCGATCCTATGCGCCGCCCATCCGACGGCACCTTCTGGCAAATGGACCTCGCCTTCGCGCGCACGGACGATCCGATCTTCGCGACGAACACCTACGACTAGCCGCCGCGCTCCAACAACTCGTCGAACGTGACGAAGCCGTGGCGAGCCATACGCTCCGCATAGACCGGAAAATTCGTGATCCGGAATATCAGCCGTGCCCAACGTCTCCGCACCGTCCGTCCCCGGACCAGCAGCCGCAGTTTTGTATCTACCCGCACGCGCTCCTCCTCCATCACGGCCCGGTTTTTCGTCAATTGGCCCGCGCGCAACCGAAACGACGCGACCGCCGCGCCGCATGCGCACACCGCCGCCGCGCCGCTAACGCAAGCTCGCGCGAGAAATTCCGAGTCGCCGCAATACCGGAATGTCGCGTCAAACCCGGCCAATTGCTCCCAAAGCGCACGCGTCACGACGGTTCCCTGCTGAAATACCGGCTCCAGCCGTTCCGCGTAAAGTTGGCGATTCATCGAGGGAAACCGTGAAATCGGAATGGCCCCGATGCTCTTCCCCTTCGCGTCGATCAATCGCACCCCGCCGTAAACGATCATCCCCCGTCCCTCCGCCACCGCACCCGCCGCCACCTGCATCACCTTAGAAAATCGCGGCAACAACACGTCGTCGTCGTTGAGGTAGGTCATCACGTCCCACGCGCGCCCCGCCGTCACTCCGGCGTTGATCGCCGCATACATGCCCGCCCCACCGACGGGCTCCACGATCACCGTGGTGCGCGGAAATCTTTCCCTTAGTTCCGCCACCGCCGACGCGGGCGCGACCAAAACGTGCTCGTGGTCTCCGCCCTTACCCGCCACCGCGACACTTGCGACCGTCTCCGCGAGCCAAGGCGAATTTCCGAGCGTGGGCGTCACGACGAGCAGCTTCATCCGCATGCCCCCCGCTGCCGGCCGCGATACCAGCCCAAAACGTGGCCCGAAAAACGCCCGAGCCCCAGTCTTCCCGCGATCCACCACGGGCCCACTCGCCACCAAAATTGTCCGCACGCCAGTCGCAACAGCGCGATATGCCAAGGCCCCAACGACACCCGCCAGCCGCGCACCCCGATCCGAAACTCCGGCCGCACCGCCCGAATCTGCGAC
Source organism: Opitutaceae bacterium (assembly GCA_041689555.1). Lineage (GTDB taxonomy): Bacteria > Verrucomicrobiota > Verrucomicrobiia > Opitutales > Opitutaceae > Tous-C4FEB. The sequence continues at coordinate 2,590 of JBDNFZ010000212.1, forward strand.
TCCGCCGCCATCAGCGCATCCCAATATTTCCCATACAGCCGCGACCTCAGCCGCAAAGGCATGATGCCATACTCAAGCTGGCCGGAATCGAACCACGCTCCGCTCACCTGCCGAAATTGCGCAAAATGAAACACGATCAGCACCTTGTCCCCCACCTGCACGTGCCCCCCGCCCAACTCCCACCGCAACCCCGCCCAATTCCACGGTGCCGCGTTCAATCCTTCATGGCGCGAAACCACGACTCCCGCGAACCGACGCGGCCATTCATTCAGATATTTCTGGTCGCCGTAACACGAGCCGTCGGTCGCCAGCCGGCACGACTCGAGACAACGCTCGCGCCACCACTCCAAGCAAGCCCGACCGATTTGGTTGTCGCGAAAAACCAGCACTCCGACATTAAATTTTCCATACCAGGCCCCATCGTCATGCCATCTCGGATAGCGGTGCGGCACCACGAACACCGAACCCTCGCCTAACTCGCTCCAGATCGGAGCCGGATCCGCAAAGAAGAATAAATCCGCATCCAGATAGGCCAGCGCGCCCGCCGCGCCGATTTCCACCTGCGTGCGCAACAGCCACCGCACTAGACACGGCGTCAGTGTGAAAATAAACTCGTTCTTCGGTCGACCCGCCTGCGCCGCCGTCAGCTCGATATCCGCCGCCAGCAACTCCGCGAGTTCCGCCACCCGCAACCGCGGTTCCCGCTGCGCGCGCAACATCTCCGCCGTTTCCGCATCGAGCGCGAGCACCCACAGGACGGCGGTCGCATCGTGCTTCGCCAACGACGCCCACAGCGCGAGGCCTTGCACGAGGTAGCCGCGATCAAAATAGGTGCAGTAGTGGCTCACGGCTCAAGGGCGCCGGGATGCTTACGTTCGAAATGGAAGCCCCCGAAACTCGTGCCGGGCACGTGAGCGTCGAGCTGCGGAAATTCGGCGTTCAGCGAATAACGGTCGGCAAAGTGATCGAGGAACCGCGCGCGGCTCAGAAACCAGCACGGGTAGCTGGCACGGTAAATTTTATCGGGGACGCGCTGGAGCTTTGCGACATCGTGGTCGAGCGACGTGAGCGGCGTTCGATCCACGAGAACGGCGGGCGACTCATGGGACAAAATCTGATCCAGGACGGCGTGCGGGTTTTCGATCCACGCCAGCACGCCGGAAAAGAGCACGACATTCGGCCGCAGCGTCCGCATCGCGTCGTCCACAGTGAGGTGGAACGACAACTCGCCGTTGATGAACTCCCGCCGGCCTGTTTCCACGAAAGCCGGCTGCTCGACCACGCCCCAGCGAAGTTCCTTGGCGGCGCTCAGGACGGCGCGGTGCTGAAAATAGGTGCTGCCCAAGGAGCCGCCGAAGTCCAGCACCCGCAGCCGGCCCTTGTTCCTTAACGCCTCGCGGAGCAGACACGCTAGGAGCGGCCAGCGATAGTCCGGCTCGTGAAAAACCACGCCATCGCGCTCATACGCGGCGCGGCCGTCGCGCACCGCGCGCGCCGAAGCGGTCACCTGTTCGAGGATGTTGGGCGCGTCGTAGCCGCCCGCATCCCGCGCGGCCTCCGACCAGGAGCGATACCGTCCGGTATAGCGCACGTCGAGGAACCGGCGCGCAAGCGGCCGCGCGATCAGAGGGGGCAGAAGATCGCGGGCGAGGAGTTGGAGTTTACCGGGCATGGGATGTGATGCGGTTGAGGAAACCCATGTCAGGGCGCGACCCAACGCAACAGCCGGCGTTGCAGGGCGCGCCAGTGCTGGCGCCAGGGAGACGGGATCGCGCTGCGCCAAAGGGGTGCGCAAGCCGGATTTTCCCGCGGCTCAGGCCAGCGCGCTGGCGACAGCGGCACCGGGCGCAGTGCAGGATTTTTCCATTCGTCCGCTCCGGTCGCGTTGGTGGCCGAGGCATCGAACCCGATGTGCTCGACCATACTCCAAGGCGGCCGCACACAAAGCCCTCCATGCTGCAGATGGTGATAGAACCATCGCACCGCCCAGATGTTCTTGGCCTGCTCGACGGCTGCCATCGCCGGAAGATCGCAACCGTAGGCGTCGGGCGCGATGTCCCGCGCGCGGGCGGAGGCCTGTTTCGCCTGCGCGGTTTCGTCCATGCCCCGCCACGAGCGGGCCCACGTGCCCCAGACCCAGCCTTCGCCGCGCCCGTCGAAATACGGCGACTCGCCCGCATCGCCGGGGGTGACGCGCGGGTGGGTCCATCCGGTCACGCTCATCACGCGTTCATCGTTCGCGTAGTGGCGCAACGCCGAGCACAGCCACGCATACGCGCCCGGCACACACACGAGATCGTCCTCCCACACGATGAACGCCCCATGCCGTGCCGCCGCGTCGCTCACGCCCGCGAGCACGTTGCGACCAAGCCCGAGGTTTTCGGCGCGCTCGACCAACCGCACTTCGCACCAATCGATCGCGCGCAGCATTCCGCGCACCTCGGCCACGCGCCCGGCGTCGGCCACGCCTTTGGCCCCGTCGGCAAACACCTCGATAAGCGGCACCCGGTTCTCGCGCAGACACGCCAGCACCCGCGCCAGATGATCGGGCCGCGCGTAAACGAAGAGCACGACGGGAATCACGGTGGTCGCGCTCATCATTTTACCGCCAGCGAAAACACCGGATGCCTCGCCGCCGCGGCGATTCCACCGGAGAAGACTTGGTCGAGCGCCATCGTTTGGTTCGGAGTCGCGACCGGCCACAGCGGTTTTTCTCCAAGAAACGCCGCCGTTGCCGAGAACGTGCTCGGCGGACTCACGATGAGATCGCAGAGCGACAACTCGGCCCAGCTGCGCATCACGTGGCCGCCCGCGTTCGCCGACCCGCTCGCGAAGTGCACGGGTAGGTCCGCAAAAATCCCCGGCTCGTGCCGACACTCCGAAGCCGCGACGAACGCGACGCGCGTCTCCGGATACAACGCGACGATCTGCCGCATCCAAGTCGCATACTGCGTGGCGGGGAAAAAAAACCGGCCGTCATGCCACTCGCGATAATCGGATTGGCGGATGAACACGCCGATCACTGAGTCGTGATCGCAGCGGAGCCGCGTGATGAATTCCATGGCTGGCGCGGCAAATTCCGCGGCAGGCCGGAATAATTCCCGCACCGCCGGTTCGTGTTTTTCGACGAGCGGCCAGTTGGCGATTTCCCAGCCGCAACACGTCGTCACGCGCTTTTGCCGCACGCGGGCGAGAAAGTCCGCGTCGAGCGCGAGTTTTTCCCCGCGCACGATGTCCAAGTCCACCGCCTGCCAGCCGGGCCAGCCGCGGCCCAACGCTTGCACCACACGCGGCATTCGGCTGTTTTTTTTAAACAGTCCCCGCCCAGCGAGGGCGGCTCGTGGCCAGCGCCGCGCCAGCGCGTCGGCACGTCCGCCGCGCAGCGGGAACACGCAGCCCGGATGCTCCCGCCAAGCCGCGAATTGATCTGCATACGGCCAGAACGCGAAGTTGAGCACCTCGACCTCGCCCGCGTGCTCCAGCGCCCACGCGATCCAATGCGCGAACCGGAGCACCTGGTTGCCCAATCGCCCGCCGCCATGCGTGTAGACTACTTGGGGCAGCATGGGCGGATCATTCGCGCGCCCGACCCTCGCGCCAACGCGGGGCGAGCGCGCCATAGTTGGCGTAGGAGAAATGCTCCATCCATGGCCGGTAGTTTCTCAGCTCAAGCGCGCAGGGAAAAAGTTTCGCGAGCATGTAGCCGCGGCCCTCGAGCAGCCGATACAGGTCGCGCAAACTCGTCCCGGCGTCGAGCGCGGCGCCACCATATTTAAACTGGATCACGTCGATCACCTCGGGCCGCAGCCGCTCGCCCAGCCCGTGCAGTGCGGCGATCTCGTGACCCTCCACATCGAGCTTCAACAAATCGACGCGCGCGATCTGCTGCGCCCCAAGGTAGTCGTCGAGCCGGAGCAGCGGCACGGAAACGGCTGCGCCGGTCGCCTGACTGTGTTCCGCCCGCGGCACGAGCGAAGCCAGACTGCTCCCGCTCTGGCCGTCATAAAGCAACGCCTCGCCCATCCGATCACTGAGTGCGTTGGGAGTGAGCCGAAACGCCGGCTCGTCAGCAAACGCCGCGCGCAATTCCGCGACGCACGCCGGCGCAGGCTCGAACGCATGCACCTCGATCGCGACGCCGATATCGCGCGCAAGCGCGAGCACGCAGCGGCTGTAATCGCCGCGGTTCACGCCACCATCCACGACCACGAACGGTCGTCCCGTTCCGTCGGCGCGATGCGCGAGCAGGAGCTCGCGCACGAGCCAACGCTCCCCGTTGCACTCCAGCCGCGGGTCGTCATTGTTTTCGGCGATTCGGAACAATTGCCGACCGGCCAGTCGCATCACGCGGCGCCAGAGCGGAGAAACGCGTCGCGGTTTCATCACGCGAGGCGGTGCCCGGCACCGCGGAGTTTTTTCCACCAGCGGGCGGCGCGACCCTCAGCACGCTGCACCGCGAGGATGTCTTGCACCCAGTCCGAGAGGAAGGCCCGCTCCGTCGCAGGCACTGCGATGAGCACATCCTCAAACATCACAACGTGCCGCCGTCCGCCCCCGCGCAGCGCATCGATCACCGCACCGAGATCGGGCCACAACTCGGCGCGGTGGGGCCGCGGCGGCGGCGCGGCGAAGAGTCGCGCGTCGTCGACCAGCAGCGTGTGCGTTGTCGGCGCGGCGTCGAGGGTCGCGAGCTCGGCGAGCAGCGGACATTCGGTTTCGCGGCCGGCGGTATCGAGGCCGCTCCAGTGCGCATCAAGCCAGAACACCGCCGGGCCCGCCAACTCCGCTACGACCTTGCGGAGCATCGCGCCGGAATCGCCGAGCAGCACGCGCACCTGGGGTTGGCCGCGAAACCGCTCCGTCGCCGCCGCGTGATACTCCGGCGAGAGCTCGATGGTCGCGACGCGCCCGAAGTGAAGGGCAGCCCACGCCGCCGTGTCACCGCGGTAGGTGCCGGTCTCGACAAAATCCTCCAACCGCAACCGCCGTTGCAGGGCGAGGATGAGATCCACAGGCGGACCCATGCGATAAAGGCCCATAAGTTATCCTGCGGAAAACGGCCGCCAAGGCAGAGCGATCGCGCGCAACATCAGGCGGAGATTTTTCCGCGCCCGGGCTTCGAAAAATTCGAGTCCGAAGATCGTGAGCGCAAACGACGCCAGCGACGCCGCGATCGCACCGCGCGCGCCCCACTGCGGCACAAGCACGACGTTGAGCACGAGATTAAGCACCGCTCCGGCGACGGAGGTAATGAGCGCGAAGCGGAACAGACCTTCGTTGGTCAGGAAAATGCTCCGCGCCACACCGTAGTTGGTGAAAAAAAGCCGGAACGCCAGCCAGGGAATCAACGCCGCCGCGCCCGCATACGACGCGCCATAGAGAAGCCGCGTGGCCCACGGTCCAAGGAGGATCAACAGGACCGCCGTAATCGCGAAAATTCCTAACATCAGCCGATAAAGGCTATGCAGACGGCGCTGGTAAAGCGTTTCATCGTCACGCTTCGCACGTGTGATTTCCGGCGCGGCGACCGTTTGCACCACCATCGGCACAAACGCGAATACGCTCACGATCCGCAGCGCTGCGGCGTATTGTCCCAGTTCATCGCCGCCGAGCATCAGCCCGAGCACGAGCTGGTCGGCATACGCCTGCGTCGAGATGGCAAAACCGGAAACGGTGAGCGGCCAACTCTCGCGCAGCAGCGCGCCGATCCGCCCGCGCTCCGCCCGCCGCAGCGACAGGGAGCAACCCGCGCGCCGCGCCGTCCACCCCCATCCGGCCGCGGCCACGGCCAATTCTACCACGCCCGCCGCGGCAAACGCCGCGAGCGGTGCCTCGGCGAGAATCAGCGCAACTTTGAGGAGATTCGCCACGACACACGCCGCCATCCGCACCCATGCCGAGATCTTCGAATCGCCCCGCGCTTGGAAAAGCAGATCCGCGACATCGGGGATTTGGAAAATCATCCCCGCCGCGACGATCACCACAAGTGAGCTGGCCGGCGCGGATTGGCGGGCCGCGAGCGCCACGCACGCGAGAAATCCCACGGACGCGCCCACCGCCCGGAGCAAGAGCGCCGTGCCGATCCACCCTTCGGTCTCCGCCGGCGCGCGGACCAACTCTCGCACCACGATCGGACCGATGCCGAGCGACGTGAGCGAACCCACGACGCCGATCGTCGCGAGCGCGTAGTTGAGCCAGCCGAAGTTTTCCGGGCCTAGGTAGCGCGCCATCCACACGCCCACGAGCAACCCGGCGACCATCCGCAAAATCTGATCGCAGAAGAGCCAGAACGAATTTCCCAACGCCCGCTGCAACGTCTCGCGCCCCGCGAGGCGGGTGCGGAGAAACGCGGGGAGGTTGTCGCTGGACGGCATGCGGCTCCGGCAGTTTCGCGGCAACGCAGCGCACAGGTCAACGCCACGCGCGGTCAACCTTTGGCAACCGTTCGCCGGACCGCCCGGAAAATCGGCTTCCGTTCGCCTCCGCGCGTTCTACCGTGCCGCTTCAGCCCGCATGAAACTCTCCATCGTCATCCCCTGCTACAACGAGGCCAAGACCATCCGCGCCATCGTCGACCGCGTCCGCGCCGCGCCCGTCGCCGACAAGGAGATCATCATCGTCGACGACTGCTCGCGCGACGGCACCCGCGACATCCTCCGCACCGAGATCGCGCCCTTGGTGGACAAGATTCTCTACCACGACGTCAACCAGGGCAAAGGCTCCGCGCTCCGCACCGGCTTTGCCGCCGCCACCGGCGATGCGGTAATCGTCCAGGACGCCGACCTCGAATACGACCCGCAGGAATACCCGCGCCTCCTCAAACCCATCCTCGACGGCAAGGCCGACGTCGTCTTCGGCTCGCGCTTCATGGGCGCCGACGCCCACCGTGTCGTCTACTTCTGGCACATGGTCGGCAACAAGTTCCTCACCCTGCT
>JBDNFZ010000213.1:0-1884 GCA_041689555.1 Opitutaceae bacterium
ACCCGAACTGAAGCTCGTCCTCGGTCGCCACGCCCACGAGGAGAACATCCACGCCGATTCGCTCCTCTACATGATCGCTTCGCTCGGCATCAACCCGCACGAGTGCGAGGCGATGTTCGAGGATGTGCCCACGATCGTCCGTAAGAACGAGTTCGTCACCCGCGTTTCAAAGTCTCTCCGCCGCGACATCGACCTCACCCTGCCCGAGAACAAGAAGCTCCTCGCGAAAAACATCTTCGTGTTCGGCCAGTGCATGGAAGGCACGCAGTTCTACGGCCTGTTCGGCATGGTGCTGTCGCTTTACCGCCAGAATAAATTCCCCGGCATCGGCCAGATGTTCCGCTACACGCTCCGCGACGAGAGCAACCACATCGAGGTGTTCCGCAATCTGTTCATGGACCTCGTCGAGGAAAACCGGGAGATTTGGAGCGCGGACTTCAAGGAAGAGCTGCGCGATCTCATGCAGGAAGCGGTTACCTTGGAAAAAGATTTTATCCGCGATTGCCTGCCCGTGAACGCCGTCGGCCTGAGCCTCGAAGATTTTCTGACCTATATCGACTACATCGCAGACCGTCGCCTCGAGGGCGTGGGTTTGGCCCCGCTCAATCCGGGTGCCAAAAACCCCCTTCCATGGCTCGCCGAGATGATGGACATCAAGAAGGAGCAAAACTTCTTCGAGGGCCGCGTCACGGAGTATCAGAAAGCCTCCTCTCTCAACGTAGCCGCCGACGACGAGCTCTGACCCCCTAGGCTCGCCTGTCGTTTCTTACCTCGTCCGCCTAGTCGCCGCAGCCCCGTTTTCGCTTTAGCCGGTGTGAAACTCCTCCCGGAGTTGCACACCGGACTCATCGTTTTTTCGCCCACCGTCGTCCTCCCTTTGTTCCAATTCCGTTACACGTCGCCATGAACAGCAGCAACCACTCCCTCGCGCACGATCTCGCCCTCAAGCGCACCGTGCAGGCCCCCGTCGATCAGAAACCCCACTACGCCTGGCGCGACGTGCTCGCCGGAGAGACCGTCGTCGTTCCGCCCGTCGTCCTCCTCTGCCCGCACGGTGAGGAGAAGTTCGTGCTCGCCGAGGTTGCAGACACTCTCGGCAAGGCTCTCACCAACGTCGCCCTCGCCAAGGGGGAGAAGGACATCTTCACCGACGCCAATCGCGCCTGGGTCGCACGCATCTGCCGCGAGGTCACCGCCAACCTCACCGAGCTGGCCCGCAACCAGAATCCGCTCCGCCTCTCGCTCAACGCCCTTTACGAACTCATCGAGAAAACCCTCGTCGACAACAACGCCTACTTCGTCGCGAAGAGCCTCCTCCTCAACCGCGCCCGCAAGATCGCCGTCGACCGCGAGTCCGCCGCGCAGTCCACCCTCCGCGTCATCCGCCGCAACAATCAGGTCGTCCCGTGGAGCGAGCAGAAGGTCGAGATCGCCGTCCGCAAAACCTTCCTCTCCCTCCAGCGCGACTCCGCCCCCGCCGTCGCCATCACCAAGGCCGTTTCCGAGCGCGTCCACGCCTCCAAGCAAGCCTTCGTTCACATCGAGGAAGTGCAGGACATGGTGCAGGAAGAGCTCATGAAGGGCGGTTTTTTTAAGGTCGCCGAGGCCTACATTCTTTTCCGCGCCGACCGTTCCGCCGCCCGCCTCAACGGCACCGCCGACGAGACCCCCGCCGCCGCATCCGCGCCCGCTTCCCCCGCGCAGGAGACCCTGATCGTCGTCAAAAAAGCCAACGGCGAAAATATCTTCTGGGACGGCGCCGACCTCCGCAAACGCATCGAGTTCGCCCGCCTCGGCCTCGACCTCTGCCTCTCCAACGAGGAGATCGAGCAAGAGCTCCGCCGCGCCGCCTACGATCAGATCCTCCAAAAGGACCTCGATTCC
>JBDNFZ010000214.1:0-6609 GCA_041689555.1 Opitutaceae bacterium
GACCGGAGCGCTCGCAAGCGAGCTGGCCTACCGCCGACCGGCAGATGCACCGGCCCCGAAAATGGCGTGGCGTTTCGCCCATGGCCTCCGCAACTTCGCGTTCTCGTCCGTGCGTTCAGCAGCGTCTGCGGCACTCCGCCGCGGTCCTGCCATCCCCGCCCGGCCGAACTCACAACCATGGCTAAATCGCAAAACTCCAAGAAGCAGACGTTGAAGAAACCGTTGAAGACTAAGGACGAAAAGAAGGCCGCGAAACGCGCCAAGAAGGCCTAACGCCGCGCCGTTCGGCGCGGTCGCGCCCGATTCGCCCCGGCCAGCCGGCGGCAAATCGGGCTCGCCGCGCCGAACGCCCAAGCCTTCAAAAATGCGCGTGAACCCCAAAAATATCCTGCGCTTTCTGCTCCTCGGTTTCTTCGGTCTCGCGGTGGGCGCACGCGCCGCCGAAGCCGACACCCGGCTCAACATCCTCTTTGTTTTCGCCGACGACTGGGGGCGCTACGCCGGCGCCTATCGCGGTCTCGACGGCCGGCCGACGGCGAACGACGTGATCCAAACGCCGCACGTCGACCGCCTGGCCCGCGAGGGCGCGCTGTTTCGCAACGCCTTCGTCAACGCGCCGAGTTGCACCCCGTGCCGCAGCTCGCTGCTTTCGGGCCGGCATTTTTTTCAGACCGGGCGCGGCGCGATTCTGCGCGGTGCGGTGTGGGACGAGACGATCCCGGTTTTCCCGCTGATGTTGCGCGACGCGGGCTATCACATCGGGAAAACTTACAAGGTCTGGAGCCCCGGCACGCCGGTGGACGCGCCGTTTGGCGGTCAGGCCCACGCCTACCAAAAGGCGGGTGGCACGAGCAACCGGTTCTCGGCCAACGCGGCCAAACAGATGGCTGCAGGCTCGTCGTTGGCGGAGGCCAAGGCCAAGATCCTCGGCGAGGTTCGTGATAATTTCGACGGCTTCCTCGCGGCGCGGAAAACCGGCCAGCCCTGGCACTATTGGTTCGGCACGACCACGGCCCACCGCGCGTGGCAACGCGGCACCGGCAAAGCGCTCTGGGGCATCGAGCCGGATTCGCTCAAGGGCAAGCTGCCCAAATTTCTTCCCGACGTGCCCGAGGTGCGCGAGGATTTCGCGGATTATCTCGGCGAGTGCCAGGCCGTCGACGCCTACATCGGGGTCCTCGTCGCGCGGCTGGAAGCGGCCGGCGAACTGGAGCGCACGGTGATCGTGTTGAGCGGCGACCACGGCATCCCCGGGATGCCCGGCGGCAAGTGCAACCTCTACGACACCGGCACGGCGGTGTCGTTGGTCATCCGCTGGCCCGGAATGAAAGCCGGGCGCGTGATCGACGACTTCGTGACCTTGCCCGACCTGATGCCGACCTTCCTCGAAATCGGCCGGGTCGCTCCTCCCGCCGGGCTTTACGGCCGCAGTCTCGCGCCGCTGCTGCGGGCCGGGCGCGGCGGTCAGATCGATCCCGCCCGCGACGCGGTGATCCACGGCCGCGAACGCCATGTAGGCGCCGCGCGCGCCGGGAATTTGCCCTATCCGATGCGCGGCCTCCGCACGGCGGACTTTCTCTACATCCGCAACTTCGCGCCCGACCGCTGGCCGATGGGCGACCCCTTTGCCGCAGACGCCGCCGCGCCCGACCTCGCGCAGATCGGAGCCGATACCCGCGCGGCTTTTCCCGACATGGACGCGAGCCCGACGAAGACCTGGCTCATCGCCAACCGGCGCGACCCGCAGTGGCGCGCGGCGTATGACTATGCTTTCCGCAAGCGTCCCGCCGAGGAGCTCTACGATCTCAAACGTGATCCCGACCAGACCAATAACGTCGCCGGCGATCCCGCGTATACCGCGAAACTGAAGGAACTCGGCGCGCGCCTGCTCGCCGCCCTCACGTCGGCCGGCGATCCGCGCGTGGTGGGTGATGGCGCGACGTTTGATCGCTCGCCGTTCAGCGACCCGGAGGCGCTCAACGACGGCGAAGCCCCGAACGCCGGCAAACAACGCAAGGCCACGTCTTACTGAGGCTCGCAAAACACAGTGACGATTGTGACCGGGAGTAGGGCGGACTTCAGTCCGCCTTTTCAGAGCGCCGAAGGCGGTCTGAATCCCGCCCGCCGCTGGATTCCCGTGTCACGCTATGGCGCGAGAATCAGCAAGCCGGAAGCCGCGGCCCAGGGGTTCGCTATGATTACGCTTCCGGTGTAGGCCAGCGCGCTTGCGCGCGCCCGAACGCTCTCGACCGTCAGGTGATGCGCTAGGTTTTTCGGATCGAAAGCAGGAGCGGCTTTACGCCGCGATTCCGTCGGCCTCGCGCAAATCTCGCGGCGTAAAGCCGCTCCCACAGCGCAAACTGTCCCGCGCCCGAAAATCGGTAATCGGCGTGACTCGGCCGGAGGCCGCGCTACAGCATTCCCTCCTCCGGCACCGATCCGGCCGCTTCGTTCAGCCCCACCCCTCGCGCTTCATGAAATCGTTTAACATCTCCCGCCGGTCGTTTCTCAAGCGTTGCAGTATCGTCGCCGCGATGACCGGCGTGCCGGTGTGGTTCGTCGAGCGCCAGCTCGCCGCCGCCGAAACTGCGCCGCGCAAGCGCCCCGGTCCCAACGACCGGCCCCGCATCGCCCTCGTGGGCTGTGGCGGGCAGGGCAAGGGCATCACGACCAACGCCGCCAACCACGGCGACATCGTCGCGGTGTGCGATGTGGACCAGGCCCACGCCGCCGAAGCCGCCGCCAAGTTCACCGTCGAGGGCCGCACCGCGCCGCAGATCTACGGCGACTTCCGCAAGGTCCTCGAGCGCGGCGATGTCGACGTGATCCTCAACGCCACGCCCGATCACTGGCATACGTTGGTGAACCTCGGCGCCGTGAAGGCCGGCCTCGATATCTATTCCGAGAAACCCCTCACGCTCACGATCGACGAAGGCCGTCGCCTTGTAACCGCCGCGCGCGCCCGCGCCACCGTGTTGCAGACCGGCACGCAGCAGCGCAGCTCGCAACAATTCCGCCTCGCGTGCGAATTGGTCCGCAACGGCCGCCTTGGAAAACTGCTCGAGGCCAAGGTGTGGTTGCCGGCCGGCCTGCGCGAGGGGCCCTTCGCACCGGCGGCGACGCCGGCGGTCCTCGACTGGGACTATTGGCTCGGGCAGGCCGCGCGCGTCGATTTCGTGCCGCAGCGCGCCCATAGGACCTTCCGCTTCTGGTATGACTACTCCGGAGGCACGATGACCGACTGGGGCGCGCACCATAACGACATCGCCTATTGGGCCATCGGCCAGCTCGCGCCGCGCACGGTGGCCTCGACGGTCCTCGCGACCCCGATTCCCGGCGGCTACACCGCGATCAGCGAATACGAAGTGCGTTACGTCTACGCCGACGGCACAAAGCTGACGATCCTCACGACCAAGGACGACAGCATCTACGGCGCGGTGATCAACAAGGAAGGCCAGCGCAACGGCATCCGGTTTACCGGCACGGAAGGGGTGATCGATGTGGGTCGCGGCCGGCTGACCGCGAGCGATCCGGCGCTGATCAAGACGCCGTTGCCCGAGGGTTCCGTGCAGTTGCAGCGCAGCTCCGATCACATGCAAAACTTCATGGATTGCGTGCGTTCGCGGTCGGCGCCGATCTGCGACGTCGAGACCGGTCACCGCTCGGCGACGATGTGCCACCTCGGGGCGATCTCGCTGCGGACGGGCCGGAGCCTCACTTGGGACGCGACGGCGGAGAAATTCACCGGCGAACACGCGGCCGAAGGCAACGCCCACATCGCCCGGGAAATGCGCGCGCCGTATGACTACAGTTTCGTGAGCTGAGCGGGAAACAGGCAGAAGAGAACCCCCGGACTACGCGCAGAAACGCGAAAGTGTAGAGGCCCCGCGATTTTCCGGTTTGGTTTCGCAAGCGTAGGCCAGCCCGCTTGCGGGCGCGGTTCGCGCGCGCTCGAGCGCGCCGGCCTACGGCAGGGCCGTTTGTGAAATCAAACCGAAAAGCCGTGGCTGAAACCCTCCGAACTCTGCGCCCCTTTCGGCTCTGCGGTGTAAGATCGGCATTCCTTTTCGACAGAACACGCCCGGCGTTTTTTTCACCGCAGTGGCGGGAGGAAAAGCGGAGCCGAAACCCTCCGAACTCTGCGCGCCGTCCCGGCTCTGCGGTGTAAGATCCGACTTTCTTTTCGACCGAACACGCCCGGCGTTTTTTTCACCGCAGAGGCGCGAGGAAACGCAGAGCCGGAACCGTCCGAACTCTGCGCCCCTTTCGGCTCTGCGGTGTAAGATCCGACTTCCTTTCCGACCGAATACGCCCGGCGTTTTTTTCACCGCAGAAGCGGGAGGCAACGCAGAGGCGGAACCCCGCGGTTTTCCGGTCTGGTTTCGCAAGCGTAGGCCAGCCCGCTTGCGGGCGCGGTTGGGCGCGCAAGCGCGCCGGCTTACGACAAAGCCGTTTGCGAAATAGAATCGGAAAACCTCGGGAGAGGGCAGCCGCCTTTTATACCTTCCCCCTCCTTCTGGATGTCACCCTTCGGCGAATGGATTGATAGCCCGTTTTCATTCGCGTCCTTTCGCGTGTTTCGCGGGCAACGGCATCGTTCCGGGTAAACGGGGGATCGCGGGCGCATCTCCGAGTCGGCGGTGGTTCGCGCCGGCTTCTGTAGGCATCTCGCTTGCGAGCGCTCAACGACCGGAGCGCTCGCAAGCGAGCTGCCTACCGCCAACCGGCGATGCACCCGTTGATCGCGCACCGTCCCTCCGGACCAGCGCAGGTGTGGAGAAGGTTGGTTACTCGCGCGGAAAGGCGGGACGGGCACGCCGCCTATTTGCTTGAAGGGGTGGACTGATACCCCAGATCTCAGCCACATGCCCATCGACCTGCTACCCGTATTCATTCGGGACCACTACGAGCTGCACGAATGGCGTCACGCATCCTCAATTTTGCGGCACGATTTCCCCGATGAGTTTCGCGATATTTGCGAGGTTCTCACCGGTTTCCGGGTAAAGCACAGTCACATCGCCACGGCCGGCGGCAGAAAGTCGAAGGTGGCGGAGGCCATCGACTCCGGATTTACGGCGCGCGGTTGGGTGGAAAAGCAGTTCGACACGGCGGTTTCAGTGGACGGTCAGGAATACAAAAGCCCCACGCACAAGGTGGATTGTTTCAAGAACCGTGTGGCCCTCGAAATCGAATGGAACAACAAGGATCCGTTTTACGATAGGGACCTGAATAATTTCCGCCTGCTCTTTGATTTACGGGTCATCAGCGTGGGTGTAATCGTGACGCGCACCGACGAGTTGCAGGACATTTTTGATGCAATTGGACGCGGAGACTCTTTTGGCAATTCGACCACCCACATCGCGAAACTGCTACCGCGCATCCAGGGTGGTTCCGGCGGTGGCTGCCCGATTCTCGTTTTCGGAATCTCCAAAAAACTTTATGCCCAAGATCTTTAATATCCCCGAGGTGAGCGCGTCGCAGGATCTGGTGATTAAGGTGCAACCGCACGGTCCCTTCTCGACCATCCTAGCCGATCCACCGTGGCGTTTTCAAAACTCGACGGGCAAGATGGCACCCGAGCACAAGCGCCTGCTGCGCTACCCGACGATGGAGCTTGAGGAAATCTGCCTGCTGCCGGTCAACCAAGTGGCGGCGGCGCGATCGCACCTCTATCTTTGGGTTCCAAATGCGTTGCTCGCGGAAGGGCTGGAAGTGATGAAACGTTGGGGCTTCACCTACAAAAGTAATCTCATTTGGTATAAAATTCGCAAAGACGGCGGACCGGACCGACGCGGGGTCGGCTTTTATTTCAGAAACGTGACGGAGGTTTTGCTGTTCGGAGTGCGCGGTTCGATGCGGACGCTCAAGCCCGGCCGCCGGCAGGAGAACATCATGAGCACGCGCAAGCGCGAACACTCGCGCAAGCCGGACGAGGTCTATGATCTCGTGGAGTCGTGCAGCCCCGGTCCCTATTTAGAAATGTTCGCGCGTTTCGGCCGTCCCGGCTGGGTGCAGTGGGGCAACGAGACCGTTGAGGCGAATCAGCCGTATACCGAAGTCGCGCAACAGGAACTCACGCTGGCAGAGGGAGCCGCTCGTTATCGGCAAGGTTAGCTTTGTGAAAGAAACCGGTGCGCCCGCTGAGGGCTTGCGCGCAAGAGAGTTTGCGCGGACATAGGACGATGATCCTGCATTTTCTTTTACCCGTGCTGGCGAGCCTGCTCGTTTCGGCTATCATGACTGCGGCTCCTGCGCCCGCGATCACCGACGAGAGCAAGATCCCGCCCTATACGCTGCCCGACCCGCTTGTGGCCGCCGACGGCATGATCGTGAAAGACGCGGCGGCGTGGCGCGCGCAGCGGCGGCCGGATTTGCTGGAGCTGTTCGCTCGCGAGGTTTACGGGCGCACACCCTCGGGAAAGCCGGCGGCGATGCGGGCGGAAGTGACCTCGGTCGATCCGACCGCGTTGGGCGGCAAGGCCACGCGCAAGGAAATCACCGTCTATTTTTCTGAGCGGGCCGACGGTCCGCGGATGGCGTTGCTGATCTACCAACCCAACGGGGTAAAGGGACCGCTGCCGGTGTTCGTCGGGCTCAATTTTTTCGGCA
>JBDNFZ010000215.1:0-2490 GCA_041689555.1 Opitutaceae bacterium
ACGTCAATCAACGGAATGATCTCGATACGGGCCTTCTTAATACCACCTTGACTTTGTGCTGAACTCGAACCGGACATGGCTTAATTGAGTCGAAAATTTAACTAGATTGCGCTGGTTCGTTCACTCAGCGAGACCCAGTGGAATGAGTTTCGGATTTTTTCAGGAAGATATCGAGGGCATGTGAAGCATCCGAGATCTCTTGTTTCGCCTGCTCGATGCGGGCGTTCATATAATTGAAGGGCAGAAGGCCCAAAATAGCGATGGCGAGGCCTGCCGCTGTAGCGATAAGCGCCTCGGCAACACCTCCCGTAATGGCTCCGGCAGCAGCACCGATGTCACCCTGCATACTACCGAACGTTTTCATCATACCTGTAACGGTGCCGAGCAATCCAAGGAGGGGTGCGGCAGTTATCACCGTGTCAAGAGTTGCCATACCCTGCTGGTAGCGGGCAAGTTCCTGACCCGATGCGCGGGCAAAAGCGTTGGCCAATGAAAACTCCTTATTCGTGAGACTGTAAACGAGGATTCGCGCCACAGAATCAGTGCTCTTCTTGCCCAGAGCAAGGGCACCGCCTACATCACCCTTCTCGACACACTCAAGCATCTTCTCTACGACCTCGCGCTCACGTCGGGCATTCTCCTTCATGATAAAAAGAACTCGTTCGACAGACACAGTGACGCCAAGGAGCGAGACGAGAAGAATCGGCCACATAATGTAGCCGCCGTGCTTGAAGAGTTCCATCGTCGTCATATCGCCGAGGAGGAAGGCTAGGGTGAAGCTTTGTGAGATCATGGTATGAGTTTAACGGGGCAGGACTTAATCTGATAGTTGTTGGAACAAATTCTTGAGAAAAACTTAGCAAAACAGTGCAACGTCACGCCGCCGCCTCTGTTCTTTTGAGCGCAACCGATTCAAAATAACCTTTGCAAGATTCATGCCGAAATTCCGGCGGTGAAATAAACATTCGGTTCGGGGACAGTGACGACACGGATGAAGAATGGGGTTCTTGAATCAATCTTTCTGAAAGTGGCGTGATGAAAACTTCCGTGTCAACTTACTTTCTGGTGCTTTTCGGATAATTTCCGACGGCGATAGATTTGGTTCCGCCGGATCGTCGCGCCCTCGACAGACGAGGAAAATGCGCGCAACCGTTTGTGCTCATGAGCACGAAAAATCATGGTCGTTTTCCAACCGAAGCCTCCAACCACGTCTTCATTTCCGAAAGCGATTTCGTCGTGATGACATGCTCGGTTGTGAGCCACCCCTTGCGTGCGGTATTGATACCGGCACGCACGTGAAGCAACCCGTCCGGCTCATGCGCATCGGGATTGATCGCGCAGAGCAGTCCGCGTTCCGATGCCTTCCTCCAGTGTCGCCAATCGAGATCGAGCCGCCATGGGCTCGCGTTGACCTCGATCGCAACTCGGTTGGCGATGGCCGCATCGATGATCTTTCCGATGTCCACGCGGTAGCCTTCGCGCCTGAGCAGGAGACGGCCGGTCAGATGCCCCAACATCGTCGTGCGGGGATCTTCGATGGCCCGGATGATGCGACATGTCATGGTCGCCTCGTCTTGGGCGAAACCCGAATGCACCGAGACAACAACGTAGTCCAACTCAGCCAAGAGCCCGTCGTCGAAGTCCAGCCGTCCGTCCGTGAGAATATCGCATTCCGTGCCCGCGAATACATGCGTCTTAAATCGGCGCGAAGCATTCAGTGCGCGGATTTCCGCGATCTGTTGCCGCAGGCGCTCCTCGCTGAGTCCGTTGGCCTGCACACTCGATTTGGAGTGATCGGCGATACCGAGGTATTCCCAGCCCAAGGCAGCGGCCGCAGCGGTCATCTCTACCAGACTGGCGCTACCGTCGGAAGCGAGGGTGTGGTTGTGAAAGGCGCCGCGCAGGTCGGCCAATTCAACCAAGCGGGGAAGCGCCGACTTCTCCGCCGCCTCGATTTCTCCGGCGCCTTCGCGCAATTCAGGCGGGATGTAGGCCAAACCGAGCGCCGCAAAAAGTTCGCCCTCGGTCCGGATCGCGCTGACGACGCGGCCCTGTTGGGCTTTCTCCTTGGCGGTGCCCTCGCCCGCCGCCGGCACCAGACCCCATTCGCTCAAGCTTAAACCGCGGGTCAACGCTCGTTGGCGGAGCTGCACATTGTGGTCCTTCGAGCCTGTGAAGTGGTGCAGCGCAAAAGCGAACTGCTCCTCCGGCACGATCCGCAGATCCGCTTGCAAGCCGCTCGCCAGCCGCACGCTGGTCTTCGTTTCCCCATGCGCGGTGACCTCTTGCACTCCGGCCACGGCCGCGAACCACGCCATCACCGGGGCGCCATCCCGCGCGGCCACGATAAAATCAAGATCACCCACGGTCTCCAATCCGCGGCGCAAGCTACCCGCACTCTCCGCCCGCAATACCTGTGGCAGACCGCGCAGCCCGGCCAAAATCAGGGCCGCCGTCTCCTGCGCATCCCACCACAGGTGCCGTCGCCCG
>JBDNFZ010000216.1:0-5495 GCA_041689555.1 Opitutaceae bacterium
GATCCCGCTCGACCTCGGTCAGCCCATGGGCCGGCTCGAGACCGTCGTGCTCGCCGATGGCTCCGCCGTGATTTTCTGGATGGAAATGAAATCCGCCGCCAACGCCGCCGGCCTCTACGCCCGCCGCCTCTTCCCCGACGGCGCGCTCTCCGCCCCGCAACTCCTCACCGACAGCACCCAAGCCCGCGCCGCCGGTTTCCCCCGCGCCGCCCTCCGCCCC
Source organism: Opitutaceae bacterium (assembly GCA_041689555.1). Lineage (GTDB taxonomy): Bacteria > Verrucomicrobiota > Verrucomicrobiia > Opitutales > Opitutaceae > Tous-C4FEB. The sequence continues at coordinate 221 of JBDNFZ010000216.1, forward strand.
ACCGGCCAAGTCCTCGTGGCCTACACCCAAACCGGCACAAACAACCAAATCCGCACCCTCGAATTCGACCCGGCCCCGCTCACTCGCTCGACACTCACCGCCCTCCCCCTACACTCCGTTAAACCTCTCGCCCTAGAATTCTGCACCGCCCCTCCCACCCAGTGACCCACTCCTTCTTGTTCTCATAATCTTTCTCTTTCTCCCCGATTCCCCATTCCGCACTCCGCACTCCCCACTCCCATGAGTTCCCTCCGCCCGCTCCGCCTCCTCCCCCTCCTCGCCCTCCTCACCGTCGCCTTCGCCGCCGAGCCCGCGAAGCCCGCCGCACTCCTCTGCCCCGTCTCCGACGAACCCATCACCGATCCCATCAACGCGCCGTCCTTCGTCTCCCAAAAGGCCGGCCAGCCCGACCGCGTCGTTCAATTTTGTTGCGAAGGCTGCATCGCCGATTTCAAAGCCGAACCCGCCAAGTATCTCGCCAAACTCGACGCCCGCGCCTCCGCGGTCACCGCCAAGAACTGCGGCTGCGCCTGCTGCAAAGGCAAGGCCGTGTGCTGCTGCGCCGCCGATGATGAAACACCGGCCGTCACCGCGGTTGCCGCCCAGCCCGCGCAACCGACGAAGCCCGCCGCCCCCGCCGCCGAAAAATCTCCCGCCGCCGAGTCCCATCCCCTGCGCGGCGTGATCGTCGCCGTCGATGCGGAAAAATCCACGATGCGCGTGAAGCACGAAAAAATCCCCGGCTACATGGGCGCCATGACCATGCAATTCCGCGTCGCCCCCGGCACCGTGCCAAAATTCGCCGTCGGCCAGACGATCAGCGCCACCCTCTACCGGGAGAACAAAGATTTCTGGCTCCACGATGTTGCAGTGCAGGCAGTGCCGGCCAAGTAACTGGCTCCGTCCGTTCCGCTGTGCGCGACGTTCACCGCCAGCCCCGCAACGCCCCGCGCAACTTTTCCCGCGCCCGCGCCACGCGCGATTCCACCGCTTTGACCGAACATCCCAGCGCCGTCGCGATCTCCGCCTGCCCCAGCCCCTCGTATTCGAACAGCACCAGCGCTTCCCGCAGATCCACCGGCAACCCCGCCACCGCGTCGCGCACCGCCGCCGCCCGCTCCGCCCGCTCGAGCGCCGCGCCGCCACCCTCCTCCGACATCTGACTTCTTCCCTCCGCCATCTCTTCCTCTCCCCACTCTTGGAGCGAGACCGTCGGCCGCCGTCGCCACCAGCGCAGCCGGTTGCGCGCGAGGTTCACCGCAATGGCGAAAATCCACGGCCGCACCGCCGCCCCGTCGCGAAACGTTTCCCGCTGCTGCCACACGCGCACCATGGTTTCCTGGGCCAGCTCTTCCGCTTCGCCCGCATTGAAAACGATCCGCGCGATCACGCGCTTCACCGGCACCTCCCAGCGCCCCATGAGCTCCGCAAACGCCGCCTCGTCCCCCGCCGTCACCCGCGCCATCAAAGCGCCGTCCTCCGCCTCCTCGCCCGAGGCCACGCCTCCCGCCTCGTCGCTCGCCCCACGCCCCTCGCCCGCCCCGCCGCTCACGGGCTCGCGCGCACATTCGGCGCGTTGGCATGATCGTATTCCGCTACCCTCGGCAGCACCGTCGCCAGATAACGTTCGCCCTGCCCCGCCGGCATCTGCGCCGCCACCGCCGCAAAGTGCCCCTTCATCGCGTTCACGCACACCGCTTCCAGCGCCGCCTGCTCCGCGGCCGGAGCCGAGCGCTCCCGCGCCGCGATGATGGCCGCGCAATGCTCGCCGCAGACCACCGCGTAGTCGTCGTGCATCTTCTGGATCGTCGCCGTCTGCGCCTCGCTCAGGCGAAACTCCACGCGCAACCACCTCATCGCGTCCCCCGCCCTCGCCGCCCTCCGCACCTCGGGGTCGTCGTTCAGCGCAAAAAAAACCGCGAACGCCGCCACCCCCGCCGCCACGGCCAGCCCGAGCGTGATCCAAAAATTCTTCACGTTACGCCCCTCCCTTCCTCATCTCCGCATCCGTGTTCATCCGTGTTCATCCGTGGTTGGAAATTTCCGCGCTCGCACCCTCACGGCCGCAACATCGCGCGCGCATCCATCCCCTGCACATAGCTCGTTACCAACGCCGCGCGCTCCACCTGCACCCGCGCCTTCGCGCGCTCCCGGCCCGTCCACGCGCCGACGCCGACCACCACCACCAGCAGCGCCGCACAACCCACCGCGTGGGTCCGCACGTAGCCGCTCCACTTCGCCTCGCGGCGCAACCCTTCGATCCGCGCCCACACGCCCGGACGGAAAGCAGCGTTCACCGTCGGCTCCAACCGCCATGCGGCCAGCAGACCCGCCAGTTTTTGATCATCCGGATTCATCTTCATACCTGTCTATACCCCGCGCCGCCAAAAATCCCTCAAATAATTTCAAGGGATTCTTCCGTCCGCGGTGTAATGCCTCACGACAATCCTCAACATATATCCATGAAATCCTCCCTCCGCCTCCTCGCCCTCGTTTCCGTTCTCACGCTCGGCGCTTTCGCCGCCGACTCCAAACCCGCCGACTCGGCCGACGCCGCCCTCATCGCCGAGGCCCGCGCCGCCTACCCGCTGAAAACCTGCCTCGTCTCCGGCGAAGCCCTCGGCTCCATGGGCGGGGCCGTCGGCTACGTCCACAAGGTCGCCGGCCAGCCCGACCGCGTCGTCTTCTTCTGCTGCGGCGGCTGCACCGACGATTTCAAAGCCGAACCCGCCAAGTTCCTCGCCAAACTCGACGCCGCCCAAGCCAAGTCCGCCAAGAAATAACACCCCGACCCGCGCAACTTGTAACCTAATAGGTTACAAGTTATCCGCATCGTTCCCGTTTGCCCGCGGTCAACCCGCGCCGAGCCGCCTTTAGAAATGATGAAATTCCCGCACCTCCTCGCCTCCTTCCTCGCCATCGCGTTCGTCGCGCCGCCCGCCCACGCCTGCAAGGACTGCGGCGGCAAAAACAAACTCTCCTGGCTCGCCCGCGAGCTCGCACCGAAAGCTTCCCAACTCTTCCCCGCCGCGCCCATCGTCGAATACTCCCTCGACATCGCGGAAAAAACCCTCGCCCCCGCCGGCACCTCCGTCCGCGCCCTCACCATCAACGGCACCGTCCCCGGCCCCACCCTCCGCTTCCGCGTCGGCGACGTCGCCCGCATCCATGTCAACAACCGCCTCACCTCCGGCGAGACCTCCACACACTGGCACGGTCTGCTCCTCCCCAATCTTGAGGACGGCGTCCCCTACCTCACGACCCCTCCCATTTTCGCCGGCGCCTCCCGCACCTTCGAGTTCCTCCTCAAACATTCCGGCACCTACTGGTATCACAGCCACACCGGCCTCCAAGAGCAGCGCGGCGTCTACGGTAGCATCGTCGTCGAACCGGCCTCCGGAACCCCCGCCCGCGTCGATCTCCCGCGCATTGATCGCGAGGAGGTTCTCGTGCTCTCCGATTGGACCAACGAAAACCCCGACGACGTCATGCGCTCCCTCCTGCGCGGCAGCGATTGGTATGCGATCCGCAAAAACACCGCCCAATCCCTCCTCGGCGCCGTCCGCTCCGGCCACCTCGCCGATTACCTCAAGCGCGAAAAACCCCTCCTCCCGCCCATGGACGTCTCCGACGTCGCCTACGACGCCTTCCTCATCAACGGCCGCCCCCGCCAATCCCTCCCCGCCCGCCCCGGAGAAACCATCCGCCTCCGCGTTATCAACGCCGGCGCCTCCACCTACTTTTATCTCAGCTCCGCCACCGGTCCGCTCACCCTCGTCGCCGCCGACGGCATGGACGTCGCCCCCATCCGCCAAAACCGCCTGCTTATCGGCATGGCCGAGACCTACGATGTGCTCGTTACCATCCCCGCTGACGGTGCGTGGGAAATCCGCGCCACCTCGCAGGACAACTCCGGCCACGCCTCCCTCTTCCTCGGCGACGGTCCCGAAAAAGCCGCCCCCGCTCCAGGCCCGCTCGAAATCTACAGCATGAGCGCCGCGCTCTCCGCCGTCCTCGACCAGCTCGATGAATCCGGCGACCTCACCGACGCCGAGGCCCTCGCTGCCGAAAGCAACCGTCCGCTCCCGCCTTACAAGCGCCTGAAATCCCTCGCTCCCACCACCCTCTCCGCCGCCGCCCCCAAGCGCACCGTCACCCTCAAGCTCACCGGCGACATGATGCGCTACCTCTGGTCCATCGACGGCAAAACCATGGACGAGGAAAGCACGATCCCCGTCAAAAAGGGCGAGGTCCTCCGCCTCGTTCTCGTCAACAATTCCATGATGCATCACCCGATGCACCTGCACGGCCACTTCTTCCGCCTGCTCATGCCCGATTCCGTGGACCCCGCCTATGCGCCCCTCAAGCACACCGTCGACGTCCCGCCCATGAGCCGCCGCACCATCGAGTTCCTCGCCGACGAAGACCGCGACTGGCTGTTCCACTGCCACCTCCTCTACCACATGATGGCCGGCATGGCCCGCGTCGTGAGTTATCCCGCCGGTGCCGAGATGAAAAATGCCCCGAGCGTCCCGCCCAAGTCCCTCTCTTCAACTTTAACTCCTCCGACTTCAACGGGCGCAGGCTCGCGCGAGGGCGCCCCTGCGCCCTTGCACACGCCTGCGCTCGGCGAACACGGCATGCAGCACACCTACGCCTGGCTCGACGCCACCGTCCAATCCCAGATGAGCACCGGCTTCGGCACGATCCAGCGCGGCCGCGACAACCTCAATCTCGTGTGGGACGTCGGCTACGCCCACACCGACCGCGCCGAATACGAAATCGACGCCACCTACTCCCGCTACTGGAACCCCCGCTGGACCGCCTTTGCCGGCTACCGCCTTACCAACATGATGGACGGCCGTGACGCCTTCATCGCCGGCGCTACCTACCGAATGCCCTACTTCATCGATTTCACCACCACCCTCCAAAGCAACGGCGACGCCCGCTTCGCCCTCGGCAAAATGTTCCAACTCACCTCGCGCCTCGGCCTCATGGTTCGCGGCGACTACGACACCGCGCAAAAATTCTCCTCCATGACGGCTCTCGGCTACCGCCTCTCCAAACGCGTCTCACTCGTCGCCAGCTACGACAGCGACTATCGCCTCGGCGCCGGCCTCGGCTTCAATTTCTAACCGCCATCACCCTTCACCCGTTTTTTCCATGAAACTCCATATCCTCCTCCTCATCGCATCTCTCGCCCTCGGCCCCGCCTTCGCCCACGCCGCCGAAGCCCCAAAGACGCCTGACGCCAAATCCGCCCCCACTGCCGGCA
>JBDNFZ010000217.1:0-5821 GCA_041689555.1 Opitutaceae bacterium
TCGTAGCCCCGCCCCGCCCTCCGTTTTCCCGCCTCCCGCCTCCCGCCTCCCGCCTCTCCCCTTCGCCTTAAATGCCCGATTTCAAGCACTTCTACGATGTCCCGCCTTCCGATCAAAATGCCCTCGATCTCTTCGTCGGCGAGTGGTCCTCCTCGCCGCCCGCGAGCCGTCCCGAGCTGAAGGCCGGTGCCACCCCGCTCTTTGACGACCCCAGGATGCAGTGGGCCCACGACCGGTTCGACGAAATGGGTCTCGCCGGCGGCTTCGCCGGTCGACAGGTCCTCGAACTCGGCCCGCTCGAGGGCGCGCACACCTATCTCATCGACCGTCTCGGTGCCGCGAGCATCACCGCCGTCGAGGCCAACGCCCGCGCCTACCTGAAGTGCCTCATCGCCAAGGAAACCTTTGGGATGCCCAACGCCCGCTTCCTTCTCGGCGACGCGCTCGCCTACCTGCGGGAAACCGACCGCACCTTTGATGTGACCATCGCCTGCGGCATCCTCTACCATCTGACCAACCCGGTGGAACTGCTCGAGCTGCTCGGCCGCCGGAGTCGCGCCATTTTCCTTTGGACCGTGTTCTACGATCCCGAGTTCGTCGCCAAGAATCCCGTCCCGGGCGCCAAGTTCTCCGAAGCCCTGCCGATGACGCACGCGGGTTTCGCGCACACGGTGCATCGCTTCAACTACGGCCCGTCCCTCGACTGGAAAGGCTTTTGCGGCGGGGGCGAAGTCTACAGCTACTGGATGGAAAAATCCGAGATCGTCGGCGCTTTGGAGAAGTTTGGCTTCACCGATTTCCGCGTTGAGCAGCACCCCAACGTCCACGGCAGCGCCCTCATGCTCGTCGCCCGCAAACCCTAGTCCCGTAGGAGCAAATTTATTTGCGATCCACGCCCGAGCCCGCGCCCAAGCCCACGCCCATCCCCACGCCCACGCCCGTCCCGCGCCCAAGCCCACACCCCCGCTCGCAAATAAATTTGCTCCTACCCACCGCCCCCGCCCACTCCCCACTCCGCATTCCCCCATCCGCACTCCCTCAACGCACCTCGATCACGTTCGCCCGGTTGATCCGGGTCGAACCCACGCCCAGCGTCTCCGCAAACTCCAGCGTCCGGATTTCCTCTGAAATATTCTCGAACCCGTTTTGTTTGCGAGCGCGGTCGATCTTCGCCCGCATCAAGGAATCGAGCAGCACGGGATCCGTGCTCAGCCACAACAACGGTTCGGACCGGCTGTAGAGCGAATTGAAGAACGGCCCGCCGATGAACTGGTAATGTTCGAGGCTCGTGATCGTGAACGCCCACGTCTGCCTCAGCTCCGGGATCGCGCTCATCTCCGCCACCGCCGCCGGGGCGTTGGCCGGCGAGCGGAAAAATCGCGCCGTGTTCGAGGCGTTCCACAGCGTGGCGTTTACCAACGCCCCGTTCACCCCGAGGATCGGATGATCGGTATAAACGGGCAGGTTGATCCAAAAATCCGCGTCGAAAAACAAAGGCGTCGCCAAGAAGCTCTTGCGGTCCTCGTCCTTCGACGAGTCGTTCGCGAAATCCTTCGTCTGCGATTCCGCAAAAATCGGATCGAAGCGTTGCGGCAACGGGCTGTCGTAAAACCACGCCGGATCATAGAACCGGCCCGACTCCAGCACATAAATCTGGTTGCCCTTGAAAGCCGTCTCGCCGGTCACCAGCGACGGCAGGTAGCCCGTCATCCGCAACCGCAGTTGGTTCAGGCCCACGAGAAAAATATCTGAATTGGAGAAACCGCGTTTCACCAGTGAGCGGATGACCGCCCGCACCAACGGCAAGGGCGTCGCCATCCCCGGACCCGAGTCGGTGTAAATCTTGAGGCCCGCTTTCTTTTTTTCGCCCGGGACGAGTTTTTTTCCCGAGGCCATTTCATAGGCCGTGATCAGCGCCTCGACCTTCGCCTCATAGGCGTAGTCGTCGAAGCTCGACAGGCGCGCCTCCCACACCGGCGCCATCGGCGCGGGTGCGACCACCGGGGCTTTCGCGATCGCCGCCGGCGTCGGTGCGGGGGGCGTCGCCGCCGGCTGCGCCGTCATGGTGACGGCTGCAAGGCTCGCAAGTAGCAGGGCGAAAGGAATAAATCGGCGCATGGTTGATCGTTATGTCGCCCGCGGGCGGGCAAAGTTTCCTGAATAAATGGCAAAACTTGACAGCCCCCTCTCCGGGTTGAAAGTGCATTCTTCTGCTCGTCTCGCTCGCGGAATGTTTTCCCGGCGGAGTCACTGCGGCTCCGCCCTTCCGCACTCCGAAATCCGCACTCCGCACTCGCCTCCTCCGTCTCCATGCCCGCCATCAAGCCCTCCTGCGTCCGCGACCTCAAGTTGCGCGTCAATCTCGCCGATGTGGTCTCCCGGGTCGTCACCCTCCGCAAGGCCGGCGGCGCCCGGCTCAAGGGCCTCTGCCCGTTTCACAACGAGAAAACCCCTTCCTTCAACATCGATACCGACAAGGGTTTCTTCAAATGCTTCGGCTGCGGCAAGGCCGGCGACGCCATCAGCTTCGTGCGCGAGACCGAGCAACTGGGGTTCACCGAGGCCGTCGAGGCCCTCGGTCAGCGTTTCAACATCCCGATCGAATACGAGGAGGGCTCCGGCGGACCCAGCCGCGAGGAACGTTCTCTGCGCCAGGAACTCTACGACCTCCACGAGCAGGCCGCCGAGCACTTCCACCAGGCGTTCAAAGCCGGCGACACCACCGGCGAATTCATGCGCACGCTCTGGTCGGACCAACGCCGCTTCCCGCTCGCGCTCGCCGACGAGTTCAAGATCGGCGCCGCCGACGCCACCGGCAGCGGCCTGGGCGCCGTGCTCCTCCGCAAGAAATTTTCCGAGGCCGCCCTCCGCCAGTGCGGTCTGTTCTTCATCTACGACGACGCCCTGCTCACCGCCGCCGCCCTGCGCCCGCGTTTCCGCGGTCGGTTGATGATTCCCATCCGCGATCATCAGGGTCGCGTCGTCGCCTTCACCGCCCGTCAAACCGATCTCACCCCGGAGGACGACCCCGCCAAGGAGGCCAAATACGTCAACTCCCCCGAGACCCCGATTTTCATCAAGGGCAACCTGCTCTTCAACCTCGACCGCGCCCGCTCCCACGTCGGCGAGGGCAAGCCCTTCGTCATCGTCGAGGGCCAGCTCGACGCCCTGCGCTGCTGGTCCGTCGGCCTCAAGACCGCCATCGCCCCGCAGGGCACTTCAATCACCGAGGGCCAGCTCGTTTTGCTCCGCCGCTACCACACGCAGGTCGAGTGTTTCTTCGACAGCGACAGCGCCGGCCAGAAGGCCGCCCAGCGTTTCCTCCCCATGGCGCTCAAGGCCGGTCTCGAGCTGCGTTTCCTTACCCTCGCCGGCTCCGCCAAACTCGACCCCGACCTGCTCTTCCTCGAGCGCGGCCTCGCGGCCTACGACGAGGTGAAACGAGGCGCGCAGAGCGCCATGGCGTTTGCCTGCCGGGCCACTCTGCCCGATCCCGCTTCGGCCACGCCCGAACACAAAACCCGCGCCGCCCAATCGCTCTACGAACTCATCGCCGCCGCCGAAAGTCAGGTCGCCCGTTCCCAGTTTCTTTCCGAGGCCGCGATCCATCTGCGGTTGCCGCTCCCCGCGCTCGCGGCCGATTTTCAGACCGCCTTGAACCGTCAGAATCGCCAAGCCGCCGCCCGCCCGGCCCAGCCCGCGCCGCCGCTCCCCGCCGCGCTCGCCACCGATACCGCCGAGCACCACCTGCTCCTGCTTTGCCTCAACCACGAGCAACTCGGCCTGCCCCTCGCCCGCGCCATCCCGCCCGGTTGGATCGACACCGGCCACCTCGCCGGCGCCCTCCTCAACCGTGTCCTCGCCGAATTCGAGCAAAACAGCTGGCCCGGGCGCGAACATCTCGACGCGCTTTTGGAGACCCCCGAAGAGCGCACCCTCGTCGCCACCCTTATCTTCAACGCCCTCGAACTCGACGACCCCGCCAAGGTCGCCGCCGGGGGCTTGCAGCAACTTCGCGCCCGCGCCCTCGAGCCCCGGCTCCGGCAAATAGAACTTGCTTTGGCCAACCCCCAACCGGACAGTGATTTTGACCCGATTTCCCTCTTGAAACAACGCTCGGAACTCCAACGACAGCTGCGCCAGCCTCTCACGCTCAACCTCATCGGTTGAGCGGGTTTTTTTGCGTTTCCGAGCCTTCAGATCATCCTCCCACTATGCCGCGTAAAGCCAAGTCCGCCGATTCCGCCCAGTCCGAAGCCGTAGAAGCCGTCCTCGAGGCCCAACCGCCCGCCGCCGGGGAAGCCGCAGACGGTGCACCCGCTGTGCCCGGCAGCATCAACGAAAAGATCCGTCAACTGATCCGCCACTCCAAGGAGCAGGGCTATCTCACCTTCGACGACATCAACGAGGCCCTCCCCGAGTCCGTCGAAAATCAGGAGGAAATCGATAATGTCCCCTCTATCCTCCAAAATCTCGAAATCGAGATCCTCGAGCCCGATCAGGTGGAGGACTTCAAGGCCCGCCAGGAAGAAGCCGAGGAAGAGGAATCCCGCACGTCCCAAAACGACATCCTCGACGACCCCGTCCGGATGTATCTCAAGCAGATGGGCCAGGTTCCCCTGCTTACCCGCGAGCAGGAGGTCGAGATTTCCAAGCGCATCGAGAATGCCGAAGCCAAGGCCATGGAGGCCCTCTTCGTCGCCTCCGCCGTCGGCGCCCACATCGGCACGCTGGGCGCCAAGCTCATCACCCGCGAAGAGCGTTTCGACCGCATCGTCATCGACAAACGCATCGAGTCCCGCGACGCCTACTTCAAGGGCCTCGAGAAACTCGTCGAGCTCACCCAAAAGTCCGAGGCCGGCACCGCCGAGGCGTGGGAAGAATACCTGAAGGCCCGCACCGAGGTCGACCGGAAGCGCATCCACGCCAAATTCAAGAAGCGCGAAAACGTCCTTCGCGCCACCTTCGGCAAATTCTTTTTCAAGCTCAAGGTCTACGAGGAATACATCGAGAACCTGCGTCCCACCCTCGAGGAGGTCGAGGCCGCCCACGCCCAACTCGACCGCGCCAAGCACCCGAAGACCAAGAAGGACGCCGCCATCGACACCAAGGCGATCAACGCCCGCCTCAAGCAGATCGAGGCCGCCCAGCGCATCGCCCCCGCCGATCTTCTGAAGGTCGTCGCGCAATCCAACATCCACATCGCCGAGGCCCATCAGGCCAAGACCGAGATGGTCGAGGCCAACCTGCGTCTCGTCATCTCCATCGCCAAAAAATACACCAACCGCGGCCTCTCCTTCCTCGACCTCATCCAGGAGGGCAACATGGGCCTCATGAAGGCCGTCGAGAAATTCGAATACCGCCGCGGCTACAAGTTCTCCACCTACGCCACGTGGTGGATCCGCCAGGCCATCACCCGCTCCATCGCCGATCAGGCCCGCACCATCCGCATCCCGGTCCACATGATCGAGACGCTCAACAAGGTGATGCAGGTCCAGAAGCAGCTCCTCCAGGAATTCGGCCACGAGCCCACCCCCGAGGAGGTCGCCGACGAGATGAACCTGCCCGTCGAACGCGTGCAGCAGATCATGAAGATGGCCCAGCAGCCCATCTCCCTCCAGTCCCCCGTCGGCGACGGCGACGACACGTCCTTCGGCGATTTCATCGAGGACAAGTCCGCCGAGAATCCCTACGACATGACGGCTTACTCGCTCCTCCGCGAAAAGATCGTCGACGTCCTCGACTCGCTCACCGAGCGCGAACGCCGCGTGCTTTCGTTGCGGTTCGGTCTCGTCGACGGCTACAGCCGCACCCTCGAAGA
>JBDNFZ010000218.1:0-4358 GCA_041689555.1 Opitutaceae bacterium
CGGCGGGCTTTCGAGACCAAGGCAGGAATACGGGATGAAGGCCCGGGCGGTCCAATGGTCAGCCGTCACGCAGGTGTGGCTTTCCACCCAGCGCGGGTCGGAGATCAGGAAATCATCCAGCGGTGCCGTGCCGGACCGGAAGCGTTCCAGCCCGCCGAGGGGCCAGAGCAGTTGAAGGCGGTGGTTTTCGGGGGTCACGTGCAATTCGAGATAACGCCCGGTGCTCGGATCTTGGAGAAAGAACTCGGCGATGTCCCCCAGCTCCCAGGTTTGCTCATTCAACCGCCGCGCGCGGTTGGCGGGATGGCGCTGAAGGAAGACCGCCTCGTAAAGCAACCCGGTCTCATTCCACCGGATCCGGGCCCAGCCGGGATTGAAGCCGGGCTCGGTTGCCGACCGCCACTGCTGCCCGAGTTGATGCCACGACGGTCCGACTTCCGCGGGAGAAACCGGCGCGACGTCGACGAGAGGTCCGACCACGGGCAGAGCGGGCCAAACCGACATGAAGAATTGCGCGGAAGGGAGCATGCGCCCGCTCACCAGATCGTCCAGCCGCCATCGACCACGAGACTGTGGCCGGTCACGAAGGAGGCGCTGTCGGTCAGGAGAAACAGCGTGGGGCCCACGATCTCACGGCTCTGGCCGACCCGGTTCAGCACCGTCTTCTTGTTCAAGTCCGCGATGAACGCGGGGTGGTTGCGTTGGACGGCCGGATTGGGGAAGGGTCCCGGCGTGATGCAATTGAACCGCACGCCGGCGGGGCCGTAGTGCATCGCGAAATAACGGGAGAGCTGGAGTGTGGCGGCCTTGCTCGCCCCGTAGTCGATCGGGTTCGCAACCATCGGCGCGTGGTAGATGCCTTTGTCCGGCGCCACGACGCCATACATGCTCGAAAACAGGATGATGCTGCCCGAGCCGCGGGGCTTCATCCGCTCGGCGAGGGTGCGGCAGAGGATGAACGAGGGTGTGAGCGCGAGATCGAAGGTGCGTTGGAATTCATCGGCGGTCAGCGCCTCGAGCGACTTGCCCGAGGAGGAAGCGGTCACGAGGTGCACGATGCCGTCCGGCACGCCGTGCTCGGCCAGCAGGCTCTCCAAGACCGCGGGGAGATTCGCCGCGTCGTTGATGTCGACGCCGAGCGGCACGGTGCGCTCGAGCCCGTGCTCGCGCACGAGCGCCTCGGCTTTGCCGGGCAAGTCGAAGCAGAGGACTTGGGCGCCGACCTGGTCGAGCTCGACCGTGATGGCGGAGCCGAGGTAGCCGGCGCCGCCGGTGACCCAGATTTTTTTGCCCTCCAGCGAATACCAGCGGCTCATTTGGCGGTGTGGCCGCCATCGACAGGAATGTTGGTGCCCGTGATGCAGGACGCGGAGTCGCCGAGCAGGAACAGCGTGCTTGTGAGCGCCGCCGCGACGGGCGAGCCGAGGCAGTCGGCGACGCCGGCGACCCGGATGGTTTTGTCTTGGGAGTTTTCGTGAGGATTCATGGAGAAATCAGAGGGGAAACAAAATTACAGGCCGGCGAGAGTGACGGATTTCAGTTCGAGATATTCATCGACGCCGTAGCCCGAGCCTTCGCGGCCGAAGCCGGACTGTTTCACGCCGCCAAACGGCGTCGTCTCCGAAGAGATGAGCCCGGTGTTGACGCCGACCATGCCGCAGGCGAGCGCCTCGGTCACGCGCCAGATGCGGGCGGAGTCGCGCGCGTAGAAATAGGCGGCGAGCCCGTGCTCGGTGGCGTTGGCGAGCGCGATGGCATCGGCCTCGGTTGCGAAGCGAAACAGCGGCGCGACGGGTCCGAAAATCTCCGTCTGCGCGAGCCGCATGGCGGGCGTGGCGCCGGTGATGACCGTCGGCTGGAAGAACGTGCCGCCGAGGGCGTGGCGTTGGCCGCCCGTGAGCACGCGGGCGCCGTGGGCGAGGGCATCGGCGATGAGCGCCTCGACATGCGTGGCCGCCGCTTCGTTGATCAACGGGCCTTGTTGCACATCGTCGGAGAGACCGTCGCCGACGGAAAGTTTTTCTACGGCGGCGGTGAGCCTTGCGGCAAACGCGTCGTAAACGGCGGACTGCACGAGGACGCGGTTGGCACACACGCAGGTCTGCCCGGTGTTGCGGAATTTCGAGGCGAGCAGGCCCTCGACCGCCGCGTCGAGATCTGCGTCGTCGAAGACGATGAAGGGCGCGTTGCCGCCGAGTTCGAGCGAGAGACGCTTCAAGGTCGGCGCGCACTGCCGCATCAGCAGGCGGCCGACTTCGGTGGAGCCGGTGAACGAGAGTTTGCGGACGACGGGGTTGGCGGTGATCTCCGGGCCGATCTCGGAGCCTTTGCCGGTGAGGACGGAGAGCACGCCGGCGGGAATGCCCGCCTCCTGGCCGAGGACAGCGAGCGCGAGGGCGGAGTAGGGCGTCTGCTCGGCGGGCTTGATGACCATCGTGCAACCCGTGGCGAGGGCGGGGCCGGCCTTGCGGGTGATCATCGCGGCGGGAAAATTCCACGGCGTGATCGCCGCGCACACGCCGACGGGCTCCTTCAGGACGAAATTCCGGCGGTCGGCTTGTTTCGCCGGGATGGTGTCGCCGTAAACGCGACGGCCTTCCCCGGCGAACCACTCGAGGAAACTCGCGGCGTAAACGATCTCGGCACGCGATTCGGCGAGGGGTTTACCCTGCTCGAGCGTCATGATGCGCGCGAGATCGTCGCTGTGCGCGACGAGCAGGTCGGCCCAGGTGCGGAGAATTTTGCCGCGCTCATGCGCGGGGCGGCGACGCCACGCGGGGAAGGCCGCTTCGGCCGCGAGGAGGGCGCGGCGCGTCTCGGCGGGGCCGAGGCGGGGAATGCGGCCGAGTTCGCGGCGGGTCGAGGGGTTTTGCACCGTGACGGTGCGCCCGTCGTCGGCGGCAATCCACGCGCCGGCGACGAAGGCGCGCTCGGAAAAGAGGCGGGGGGCGGCGAGGCGATCCATGGCGGGACGCGAGGTCAGATGCAGCGACCGCCGTCGACTTCCATGCAGACGCCGGTGACGAAATTCGAGGCGGGATCGGCGAGGAAGAGGGCGGCGTTGGCGACGTCGGCCGATTCGCAGAGGCGGCCGAGGGGAATCGAGGCGAGAAACCGCGCGCGGTTTTCCGGGGTGTCGGCGACGCCCATGAACGTCGTGAGCAGCGGCGTGTCGGCGATCGCGGGATTGATCGCGTTGACGCGGATGTTGTCGGGGGCGAGTTCCACGGCCATGGACTTGGTGAGGAGAATCACGGCGCCCTTCGAACCGTTATACCAAGTGAGACCGGGGCGCGGGCGGACGGCGGCGGTGGAACCGATGTTGATGAAGCAGCCGCGTTTCTGCCGGCGAAAAACCGGGACACAGTGAACCGCGGAGAGATAAATGCTCTTCACGTTGACCTGAAAGAGGCGGTCGAAAAATTCTTCGCTCACGTCCAGCATCGGCTGGTTGGGGTGGCTGATGCCGGCGTTGTTGACCATGATGTCGAGCCGGCCGAAGCGCGCGAGGGTGGCGGCGACGAGGTCCCGCATCTCGGCGGTTTTCGCCACATCGACGCGGTGGGAAATCGCGGTGTGGCCGTCGGCGGCGAGCGCGGCCGCGACACGGGCGGCGGACTCGGCGTTGAGATCGGCGACGACGACGTGGGCGCCTTCGCGGGCGAAGGTGCGGCACATGGTTTCGCCGAAGCCGGAGCCCCCACCGGTCACGATGGCGACGAGGTTATGGAGGCGGGCGGACGTTTTCACGGGGCCGATTACTTGGCGGTATGGCCGCCATCGACCGGAAGGTTGGCGCCCGTGATGTAGGACGCGGAGTCGCTCAGGAGGAAGATGACGGCGCCGCCGACCTCCGCCGCATCGCACATGCGGCCGAGCATCGTGATCTTGTTGTAGCGGTCGATGAACTCGGCGGCCTGCGGTGCATCCGGGTTGAAGATACCGCCGGGGGACACGACGTTTACGCGCACTTTCCGGGCGCCGTAATGCGAGGCGAGGTAGCGGGTGAGGTTGATCATGCCGCCCTTGTGGAAGAAATAGTCGGGGGCGGTGGTCATCGTGGTGCCCTCGTAGAGCGAGAGGTTGCTGCCGACCATGCCGTAGATGGAGGCGATGTTGACGATGCTGCCGCCGCCCTGCTTCGCCATGGCGTCGCCGAAGACACGGCAAGTGGCGAAGAAGCCGGTCGCGTTGGTCTCCATCGATTCGCGCCAGATCTCGAGGTCGTCGTTCATCGTGCGCATCGGCCGGCTGACGGCGTTGAACACGATACCGTCAACGCGGCCGTGCTGCGCCAAAACGCGGTCGCGCAGGGATGCGAGCGAGGCCTCGGAGCCGATATCGGTCTCCTCGATGAA
>JBDNFZ010000219.1:0-5623 GCA_041689555.1 Opitutaceae bacterium
CCGCTCGCAATTCCGCCGCACCGCGCTTTCCTGCCGCATGATCGTCATCCGCCGCATGGTCGACCGCCACCGGGCCTACACGGGAATCTTCCTGCCGGGCGAGCCCGCCCGCATTTTTCCCACCACCGACTACGAGCACGGTCGCATCCTGCAGATCTACAAACAGGACCGCCCTCACGACGGCATCATCAACGATTTCACCGACCTCGACGCTTTCGCCCCTGCCCCCGCCAAACCCGCGCCGCCCGCGCCCGTAAAAAAAGCAAAAACCCGCCGCAGCCGGCCCGCGACGGGCTAGAATGGTCGGCCCAGCCGGCTGCTTACCAGCGACAGTAGGCGGGCTCCGCGTAAACGACGTTACGCCCATGCGGCCGGCGCGTATGAGGCGCGACCACGACCACCGTCGCGCAACGAGAAGGCGCCGCCACATAGACGACCTGCGGTGCCGGCCGCACATAGACGACCCGCGGTGCCTGCCGCACGTAGACCACGCGAGGCGGCGGTGCGTCCACATACACGACCCGGGGCTCGCGCTGCACGCACGCCTGCGGCTGGAAATAGCCCGTGTTCGGAGCCCTGTAGGCGACCGGCGCATCCGGCACCCAGGCAACCGGCTCGATCACCGGCCGACCGTAAACCGCGGGTCGCGATTGCTCGACCGCCGCGCCCAACAGCGCCCCCGCCGCCGCACCGATCAAAGCGCCTTGGCCCCAACGGTCGTTGTTGTGTCCGCCGATAAAAGCCCCGGCGATCCCGCCGAGCACCGCGCCGTTGGCCACCGCGTTGGGCCGGAAGATCTGGGCCTGAGCGGAGCCGATTCCGGCCGCCGCGAGAGAGAGACTGAAGAGTATGGCTTGGATTTTCATACGCCTGCCTAGACGCCGCGCCGCCCAGAATGTTTACCGATTTCGCGCGGTCATGCCCCATTTTTCGCGGAACATCCGATTTCTCTCCCGGTCTCGCCCCGGCCGAACCCTAACGGCTGAAAAGGAAATTCCTGCTTCCTTCGTCCGTCCGGCCGCGCATTCTCCCGCCGTCGTGCCCACGCTGCCCTCCGAGAACGAACCGCCGCTCAAACGGCGCAGCTTTATCAATTTCTTCTCGTCGGTGCGCTACTCGATCGACGGCTTCTTCGCTGCCCTGAAGCACGAGCCCTCGTTCCGCGAGGACCTGATCTTCGCGCTCCTGCTCGTCCCGCTCGCGATCATTCTGCCGCTCAACGCCGTCTCGACCGCGCTGATGATCGCCTCGCTCATTCTCATCCTCATCGTCGAGTTGCTCAACTCCGCCATCGAGTGGGTCATCGATTATATCCGCCCCGAGATCCACCCGCTTGCCAAGCGCATCAAGGACATGGCCAGTGCGGCCGTCTTCCTCAGCTACATCAACTGTGTGGTCATCTGGGCGATCATGCTCTGGCCGAGCAACACCGTCTGGCAGCGCCTCGGCGATATGCTCACCGGTCGCTGACGAATCTTCGCCCGCTCACCGCAACCGGGCAAACAACCACCCCGCCAAAAGCGTCATCCCTATATTGGGCAGCCACGCCGCCAGCGCCGGCTCCAGGATCTGCTTCGTCGCCAGCGACGCCGCGATGTTCGCCAGCACGTAGTAGAGGAAAAAAAGCCCCATCGACTTCGATACGCCCACCGCCGGATTCACGCGCACCCCCGTCACGGCGAACGGAATCGCGATCGCGCTCACGATCAGCGGCCCGAGGGTGTTTGCGATCAGCGCGAAGTAGCGCACCGCGTAGGGCACGCCTTTCGGGTTCTGCCGCAGCTCGAAATAGTCGATCAGCCGCTCCAGTTCGTGGAACGAAAGGTCGACCGGCCGACGGTCGATCAACAACATCAACTCCGGATCCTCGCGGAAGTTCTCCCGGAATTTCTCCGCAAACGGCGTAGATCCCGTCAGCTCGCCGGTCTCCGGCTGGAAGGTCAGCTCGCGCCCGTCCTTGAACATCCACCCGCCCCGGGTCGCGTCATACCACGCCTGCGCCGCCACGATGCGCGAGGTCTCGCGCCGACGGGCATCGAGCTCCGACACCGACACCCCGTAGCCCCGCTGCGTGCCCTTGGCATAGCGGTTGAAAAACCACATCCGCCGCCCCGACGGATTGTCGAAGCCCACGCTGCCCACCGATCCGATCCGGTCCGGCGGCAACGTCGTCGCTTGCCGCCGAAACTCGAGTCCTTCCTTCAGCGAGCGCGACTCCTCCACCGACCACGGCACCACCGTCGCGTTTAACCACCACGACAGCGCGCACGCACCCGCTCCCACGATCCAGATCGGCGCCAACATCCGCCCGAAACCGACGCCCGCCACCCGCATAGCCGTCAGCTCGTTCGCCTGATGCAGCTTCCCGAGCGTAAACAGCAGTGAAACCAGCAGCGCCATCGGCAGCACCACGTTGAGAAAGCTCGGCATCGTCACGAAAAAATACCGCCACAACTCCCAACCCCGCGCCCCTCCCTCCCGGATCGACCGGAAGTCTTCATACATCACCTGCACCAGCAACAACCCGCAGGTCGCCACCAGCACGAGGCCGAGGATCTGCAACCACTCGCGCAAAAGATGCCGGTCAAACGTAGTCACGTCCGCGAACAAAGTCGCGGCGGCCCTTGCGGAGCAAATTTATTTCCTCTCCTCGCTTCTCTGCGGCCCGAATTTCCGCTCTCGGCACAGTTTGGTTGAAAACCTTCCGGGCCTGCCCTTGCCTCGCGCCTTCCCGACCACACGTTTCTCTTTTTCGCCCATGTTTTCCGCCTTCCGTCTCTCGCTCGCCTTGGTTCTCGCCTTGCCGCTGGCGGTCGTCGCGCAGCGGGGCGAGCCGATCAAGCTGGGCGAGTTTGCCTCGCTCACGGGCAAAGAAGCCGTCTTCGGCCAGAACGTCACCAAGGGCACCCGCCTCGCCATCGAGGAAGTCAACGCCGCCGGCGGCGTCCTCGGCCGGCCCGTCGAGCTCGTCACCGAGGATAACCAATCCAAGGCCGGCGAGTCCGCCACGGTCGTGAAGAAGCTCATCTCCCGCGACAAAGTCGTGCTCGTCCTCGGCGAGATCACCTCGGGCCGCACCCTCGAGGCCGCGCCCATCGCCCAAAACACCCGCATCCCCCTGATCTCCCCCGGCGCCACCAACACCGAGGTTACCGCCAAGGGGAACTTCATCTTCCGCGTCTGCTTCGTCGACGACTTTCAAGGCACCGTGATGGCCAAATTCGCCCGCGAAACCCTCGGTCTCAAGCGCGTCGCGATCCTTTCTTCCGTCTCGTCGGCCCAAAGCGTCGGCCTCGCCCGCTTTTTCCGCGATCACTTCATCGACGGCGGCGGCACCATCGCCGCCGAGCAAAAATACGGCGAGGGCGACAAGGATTTCCGCGCCCAGCTTACCGCCATCCGGGCCTCCGGCGCCGACGGCATTTTTATCCCCGGCTACTACGCCGAGGCCGCCCTCATCTGCAAACAGGCCCGCGACCTTGGCCTTGCCCTTCCGCTTCTCGGCGTCGACGGCTGGGAATCCCCCGATCTTATCGCCCTTGCCGGCGCGGCCGCCGAGGGCTGCTACTTCAGCACGCACTAC
Organism: Opitutaceae bacterium; assembly: GCA_041689555.1. GTDB lineage: Bacteria > Verrucomicrobiota > Verrucomicrobiia > Opitutales > Opitutaceae > Tous-C4FEB. Next base: position 3,584 of record JBDNFZ010000219.1, read on the forward strand.
TCGCCGGAAAGCAAAAATCCCGCCGTCGTCGCCTTCGACGCCCGCTTCCAGAAACGCTGGGGCGTCGCCTCCAACGCCCTCTCCGTCCTCGGCTACGACGCCGCCATGCTCGCGGTCGACGCCATCCGCCGCGCCGGCTCGACCGACGGCACCAAGATCCGTGACGCCCTCGCGGCGACCGCCAACTACCCCGCCATCACCGGCGCCATCACCTTCGACACCAACCGCAATCCCGCCAAATCCGCCGTCATCCTCACCGTGAAGAACGGCAAGTTCACCTTCCTCCAAGACGTCCAACCCTGATTCCCTTCGTTCTCGTTCTCCCCTTATCGTCCTCGTTCTCGTTCTCCTAATCTTTCTCGTTCTCTCGTCTCCTCCGTCTCCTCTCCGCCTCTTCCCTTCTCCCTTCATGAAATCAACCGCCCGCCTCATTGCCCTCGCCACCCTTGCGACGCTGCTCCTCGCGTCGTGCGCCAAGAAAAGCGACTCCATCAAGATCGGCGAATACGCCTCGCTCACCGGCAAGGAAGCCGGCTTCGGCCAGACTTCCCACCGGGGCGTCGTCCTTGCCGTCGAGGAGATCAACGCGGCCGGCGGCGTCCTCGGCCGCAAGCTCGAGCTCGTCTCCGAGGACAACCAGTCCAAGCCCGGCGTTTCTGCCACCGTCGTCAAGAAACTCATCTCCCGCGACAAGGTCGTCGCCCTCATCGGCGAGGTCGCCTCCGGCCGCACGCTCGAAGCCGCTCCCATCGCCCAAGCCGCCAAGATTCCCATGATCGCCCCCGCGGCCACCAACCCCAAGGTCACCTTGGTCGGCGACTACATCTTCCGCGTCTGCTTCATCGACCCGTTTCAAGGGACCGTCATGGCGAAATTCGCCAAGGAGGACCTCAAGGCCGAGCGCGTCGCCATCCTCTCCAGCGTCTCCAACGCCTACAGCCTCGGCCTCGCCAAATACTTCAAGGAAACCTTCGTCCCCGCCGGCGGCATCATCGTCACCGAGAAAAATTTCTCCGAGGGCGACAAGGATTTCCGCGCCCAACTCACCGCCGTCAAAGCGGCCAACGTCGACGCCGTCTTCGTCCCCAGCTACTTCACCGAGGCCGCCCTCATTGTCCGCCAAGCGCGCGACCTCGGCCTCACCGTCCCCTTCTTCGGCGGCGACGGCTGGGAGGACGAACAACTCCTCTCCATCGGCGGCGCCTCCCTAGACGGTTGCTACTATTCGACTCACTTTTCCGCCGAGAACACGGCAGCCGCCGTCGGCAAATTCGTCACCAACTACAGGGCGCGCTGGAACGGCGAGGTCCCCGGCGCCTTCTCCGCCCTCGGCTACGACGCCGTCTACGTGCTCGCCGACGCCATCAAGCGCGCCGGCACCACCGACGGCCCGAAGCTCCGCGCCGCCCTTGCAGCCACCAAGGATTTCCCCGGAGCCAGCGGCGTGACCACCCTCGACAAGGACCGCAACGCCACCAAGGCCGCCACCATCATCTCCATCAAGGGCGGCAAGCTCGGGTTCCACAAAACCGTCGCTCCGTGATCCGCCTCACGCTCGCGTTTTTCCTGCTCGGCGCGCTCGCAGTCGCCGTCGAGCCCATCAAACTCGGCGCGGTCGGCCCCATGACCGGCAAGGAGGCCGCGCTCGGCCAACAGGCCCGCCGCGGCATCCAGCTTGCCCTCGAAGAGATCAACGCCCGCGGCGGCGTCCTCGGACGCCCTCTCGTCGTCGTCTCCGAGGACAACCGATCCAGGCCCGGCGAGTCCGCCACCAGCGCCAAAAAACTCCTGAGCCGCGAAAAGGTCGTCGCCCTCCTCGCCGGCGGGACGTCGTCGCACTGCCTGGAAATGGCCCCGCTCGCCCAAGGTGCCCGCGTCCCCATGGTCGCCTCCACCGCCACCGCCACCGAGGTCACCGAGAAGCGCGACTACGTCTTCCGCACCTGTTTCATCGATCCTTTCCAAGGCGCCGTCCTCGCCCGCTTTGCCCACACTACCCTCAAAGCCCGCCGCGTCGCCCTCCTCACATCCGTCTCCTCC
>JBDNFZ010000220.1:0-2243 GCA_041689555.1 Opitutaceae bacterium
ACGCGCGCGCCGGCTGGCGGCGATTTCCCGTGCCACCTCGGCGGCCACATTGGCGCGTGCCGCCCCCGCGCGGCGTCGCCCGGCCGACACCGCCACCGAAAACATCGCCCGCCGGATCGCCTTGAGCGATTCCTCGACGTTTTCGGCCGCAACCTCGACCAGTAACGCGCCCGGTCGACCGTCGCGCGTCACCACGAGCTCCTTTTCCCGCGCGAGCATTTTCCACACGCGCTTCGACTGCTTCAGTTCACCGACGCCGATATAGGTCATGACGGAGGTTTAAAAAAGCTTTAAGCCTCCGAGCAAGCCTTCACCCGCCCCGCACTTTTCTCCTAAACTCCGACGGCGTCAGCCCCACGACCTGCTTGAACGCCTTGGAGAAGTGAAACACGTCGCAGAACTCCAACTGCTCTGCCAACTCCTTGAAGCCCTCGCTGCCTTGATAAAGCGCCGCGCACGCCCGCTCGATCCGCTGCCGTTTTTGATACTGGCCCGGTGATCCGCCCGTGCGCGTCGCGAACTGCTTTCTGAAATTATCGTAGCTCAACCCCACCGCGCGCGCCACCTGCTGCGGCGTGAGCCAGCCTTTATCGCCGGGATTTCCCAGCAACTGCAACGCCTGCTCCAACCACGCCTCGCGACCGTCCCGGGCGTCGGCGTTCGCCGCGAGGATGTCGCCGAGCAGGTGCAGGAACCGCCCCATCGCGCGCAAAGCCCCGCCCTCGCCGTGCCGCGATTCCGCGCCCACCACTTCCTCGAACCGCCTCCGCCAATAATCCACGGGCTCCAGGTGCAACACCGGCCGCTCCGGCGTCAGTAAACCGCGCTCCCGCCAGAAATCGAATTCCGGCCCATTAAACACAAAGTAGATCTGGTTCCAGTCCCGCCCCGGCTTCGGGCCGTAGGCGTGCGCCAACTCCGGTAAAATCAACACCAAGTCGCCCGAGACGAGGTCGCGCCGCACGCCGTTGGCATCGCAGTAGTAACCGTCCAGTTCCACCATGTAGATCAGAGAGTAACTCCCCAGCACCCGCATCGCCCGCGGATCGAGCCCCCGCGCATCTTTCAGCGTCCCGGCCAACTGCAACTCGCCGAGCGGGGTGCGCACCGCGCTGGTCAACCAGGGTTGGGTCCGAAAGGGCGTCGCCATTGTTCGCCCAAAATCTACATGCGAAATCCCATTACAACCATTTTGTCCGCTTCCGTTCGGGTGTATCGTCTCCTCCCTTCCCGCCCAACCCCGCTCCGCCACCCTCTGTTTCCCCTTTTCCATGAGCACCGCCACCCTCCCGCAAATCGTCTCCTTCGGCCACGACCTCGACATGAGCGAGGACAAGTTCGGCCTCCTCCGCGATTCCTCCGACGCCGCCACCGATTTTGTCGAGCTTCGCCAGCGCTTCGCCACCGACGGTTATCTCTACATGAAGGGCTACCTCGACCGGGGTCAGGTCCTCGAGACCCGTGCCAGCCTCACCGACGGTCTCGCCGCCGCCGGCATCCTCGATCCCGCCTATCCCTCTATCGACGGCATCTGCAAGCCCGGCTCCGGCTACGTTTTCAAGCCCGAGCTCACCAACAACAATCCGCAGATCCAAGAGCTCCTCTACTCCGGCCGCCTCCCCGAGTTCTACCGCCAATTCTACGGTGAGGATATCCGCCACTACGACTTCACCTGGCTCCGCGCCATCGGTCCCGGCAAAGGCACCAACCCCCACTGCGATCTCCCCTACATGGGCCGCGGCACTCACGGTCACATGACCTGCTGGCTTCCCTACGGCGACATCTCCTTCGAGCTCGGCGGCCTCATGGTCCTCGAGGGTTCGCACAAGCGCATGGATCTTCTCGAAAATTACATCTACCGCGACGTCGACTCCTTCTGCGCCAACAAACCCGAACAGGTCGCCAACGCCACGACCAACGCGAAGGGCTTCGGCTGGACCTTCAGCGGCACGCTCTCCCACAACCCGCCCGTCCTCCGCAACAAATTCAACTGCCGCTGGCTCAGCACCGAATTTCAAGCCGGCGATTTCATCACCTTCGGCATGTTTCTCGTCCACGCCTCGCTCGACAACCGCACCGAAAACCGCCTCCGCATTTCGAGCGACGCCCGCTACCAGCGCGCCAGCGAGCCCATCGACGAACGCTGGATCGGCGTGAATCCCCCCGGCCATACCACCGCCGGCAAACGCGGCCGCATCTGCTGAACCACCCTCTAAAACTTGGCTCGTAAAGTAGGGCGGACT
>JBDNFZ010000221.1:0-3612 GCA_041689555.1 Opitutaceae bacterium
AGCTCGTGGGCGGAAAATTCAACCTCACCGACGTGGCCGCGCGCGTGGGCCTCGGGCAGTTGCCGCGACTGGAGGAGTTCAACGCCCGGCGGCGCGAGTTGGCGCGCGCCTATTTCGCGGCGTTGGCGGCGCCCGGCGCGGCGGACCTCGGGCTGGGCCTGCCGGTCGCGGAGTTCGAGCAGTGCAACTGGCACATGTTCCAGGTCGTTTTGCCCGCGGCGTTGAAACGGGCCGATGTCATGGCGAGCCTGCACGCCGCCGGCATCGGTAGCGGGGTTCACTACCCGGCCATCCACCTTTTCGCGCTTTACCGCAGCCTCGGTTGGAAAGAGGGCGATTTTCCGAAGGCGGAGGCGGTGTGCCGCAGCATCCTCACGTTGCCGCTCTTCCCGACGATGGCCGACGCCGATGTCGCGCGCGTTGTGGAAGCGCTCGCGAAAATCCTTCGGGCGATTTGAATATGGAAATCAGGAAGTCAGGAAAAGAAGACGGATCCGGTTTCCCGAGTTCCTGATTTCCATATAAAAATTATCCCCGTGAACCCCACGCTGCCCCTCTCCATCGTCATCCCCGTTTATAATGAGGAGCTGAACCTGCCCACGCTCTTCGCGCGGCTCTATCCGGTGCTCGACGCGCTCGGCCGGCGCTACGAGATCCTCTTCACCAACGACGGCAGCGCGGACCGCTCCATCGATCTGCTGCGGGCCCAATATTCCGCGCGACCCGATGTGACGCGCGTGATCGATTTCAACTCCAACTACGGCCAGCACATGGCGATCATGGCGGCGTTTGAGCGCGTGCGCGGCGAGGTGATCGTGACGCTCGACGCCGACCTGCAAAACCCGCCGGAGGAAATTCCCAAGCTCCTCGCCAAGATCGACGCCGGCCACGACTACGTGGGCGGCTACCGACTCGACCGACAGGATTCAGTTTTTCGGACCTACGCTTCGAAGCTCATCAACTTTGTGCGCGAAAAAACGACGAGCATCGAGATGACCGACCAGGGCTGCATGCTGCGCGCCTATCGCCGCGAGATCATCGACGCCATCGTGCGGAGCGGCGCCATCAACACGTTCATCCCGGCGTTGGCCTACAGTTTTTCGGGCAATCCGGCGGAGGTCGGCGTGAAGCACGAGGAGCGGCACGCGGGCGTCTCGAATTACTCGTTCTACAGTCTGATCCGGCTGAACTTCGATCTGATCACCGGCTTCTCGCTGGCGCCGTTGCAGTATTTCACGATGTTCGCGGGCGTGTGTTCGGCCGGCAGTTTCGTGCTGGTGATCGTGCTCGCGCTGCGCCGCCTGATCATCGGGCCGGAAGAGGGCGGGCTCTTCACGCTCTTCGGCATTTTGTTTTTCCTGATCAGCGTGGCGATGATCGGCATCGGTCTGATCGGCGAATACGTCGGCCGCACCTATCAGGTGGTCCGGGCTCGCCAGCGTTACCATGTGAAGGAGATGTTGGAGACCAAATGAGCGACCGCCCCCGTATTCTGTTTTTTGGCTACAGCGAAGTCGGCTACGAATGCCTCTCCCTGCTCCTTGAGCGCGGGGACAACGTTGTGGCGCTGATCACCCACGCGGACGATCCCGGCGAAAACATCTGGTTCAAGACGCCCGCCGTCGCGGCCGGGGAAAAGGGCGTCCCGGTTTTCACGCCCGACACCGTCAACACGCTCGAGTGGCGCGAGCGCATCGCCGCGCTGCAGCCCGATCTGATCCTCTCGGTCTACTACCGGCACATGATCGGGACCAAGATTTTGGCGCTGCCGCCGCTCGGGGCTTGGAACATGCACGGCTCGCTCCTGCCGAAATACCGCGGTCGCGCTCCGATCAATTGGGCGGTGCTGCACGGCGAACCGCGGATCGGCATGACGCTGCACCGCATGGTCAAGGAGCCCGACGGCGGCGCGATCGTCGACCAAGAGGGCGTGGACATCGGCCCGCGCGCGACGGCCGAGCAGGCTTTTCGGCTGGTGTTGCCCTGCGCCCGTGCCGTCCTCGCCCGGCAGATCGACGCCCTGCTCGCGGGCACCGCTGCGGAGACGCCGCAGGACGAAGCCCAAGCCAGCTACTTCAGCGGGCGGAAGCCCGAGGATGGCCGCATCGATTGGACGCGGTCGACCCAGGAGATTTTCAACCTGATCCGCGCGGTCACCGATCCCTATCCCGGCGCGTTCACCGTGGTCGACGGAGCGCGCCTCATGGTGTGGTGGGCCGAGCCGGGCACCAAGGCCGCGCTGGGCAAGCGCGGCGAACCCGGGGAGATTGTCGGGCTTGACCCGATGGTGGTGGCGACCGGCGACGGCGCCTTGGAATTGACCAACACCGAGCAACGGGGAACCTGGGCGACGCGGTTGGAGATCGGCCAGCGACTTTAGGCGCCCGGTGGGATTTGATCGAAGGAATCCCGTCGCGCGGTCGCATCTCCGAATTGGCGGTGAATCGCACCCGCGTCTGTAGGCCGCTCGCTTGCGAACGCCCGGCGACCGGAGGGCTCGCTAGCGAGCTGGCCTACCGGCGACCGGCGGATGCAACCACCTCGCGGCGGTCGCGGCAATTCAGTCTTTCAGCCGCCCCGTCTTTCCGCCTTTCTCGGCCCATGCCTCTCAAAGTCCTCATTCTTGGCGCCAACGGTTTCATCGGCAGCTCGCTCACCCGGGCCATTCTCCAGCAGAAGGACTGGGAGGTTTACGGGATGGACATCGGTTCGCACAAACTCGACGACAGCCTCGGCAACCCGCGTTTCAAGTTTGTCGAGGGCGACATCACAATCAACCGCGAGTATATCGAGTATCACGTCAAGAAGTGCGACGTGGTCATTCCGCTCGTCGCGATCGCCAACCCGATCCAATACGTGAAGGACCCGCTGCGGGTCTTCGAACTCGATTTCGAGGCCAACCTCGCCGTCGTGCGCCACTGCGCGAAATACAAAAAACGCATCATCTTTCCGTCGACCTCCGAAGTCTACGGCATGAGCACCGACGCCAAGCTCGACGAGGAGACGACCCACCTCGTCTACGGCCCGATCGAGCGGCAGCGCTGGATCTACGCCTGCTCGAAGCAACTCCTCGACCGCGTGATCTACGCCTACGGCGTGCGGGACAACGTCGACTACACGCTTTTCCGTCCGTTCAACTGGATCGGGCCCAAGCTCGACGACGTGATGGAGCCGAAGGAGGGCAGCTCGCGCCTTTTCACCCAGTTCATCTCCAACGTGATCTTCAAAAAGCCGCTCCAGCTCGTCGACGGCGGCAAGCAGAGCCGCTCGTTCACCTTCATCGACGACGGCGTCGACGCGCTCCTGCGGATCATCGAGAACAAGGACGGCTGCGCCTCGCGGCAGATCTTCAATATCGGCAACCCGCGCAACGACGTGAGCGTGGCCGACCTCGCGAAGCACATCATCGCGGCGTTCAAGGACTATCCGGACTACGCGACGCACGCGAAGGCCGCGACGACCGTCGTGGTGCCCTCGGCCAAGTATTTCGGGAAATATTACCAAGATATCCAAAAGCGTGTGCCCTCGATCGCCAACGCGAAGAAACGCCTCGGCTGGAATCCCAAGGTGGGCCTGAAACGCGCGATCAAGCTCACGCTGGATTATCACCTC
>JBDNFZ010000222.1:0-1306 GCA_041689555.1 Opitutaceae bacterium
ACGGGCGCGGCGGCCGAGGCGAGGGCGACGTTATCGCCGGGGCGGAAAAGGAGGGCGGCGAACCAACCGAGACCGAGCGCGAGGGTCGTCGCGACCTCGAAGAACACGAGCGACTTCCAGCCGAGGCGGCCGAGTTCTTTCATGCCGCCGACGCCGCCGATGGCGCGCACCAGGACGCCGAAGAGGACCGGAGCGATGATGGCGCGGATGAGGCGCAGGAAGATGTCGCTGACGATCTTCAGATGCGCGGCCGCTTCGGGGGCGGCGAGGCCCATGACGACGCCGCCGGCCGCGGCGACGAGCATCCACTGGGCGAGGGAAATGCGGCGGACGAAAGCGAGGGGCGGGGAAACGGAAGACATGGGTGAAGCCGGGGAAGCGGGATACCACGCAAGCGCCGGCCGACAGGCAAGGCTGCGGGGTGGCGATTTGCCTCCCCTCGCGGGTAAATTTGGGCACGGTGAGCGCTCACATGGCGCTCATCGGCAAACGTAATCGGCTCCCCTTCGTCCGCGAGGCGACCCCGGGTTTCTACCTCGACGGAGGTTTTCTCGGGGAGATTTTGCTGCCCGGGAAGCAACTCAAGGAGCGGCCGGCGGTGGGCGCGCTCGTGGACGTGTTTGTGTATCGCGACTCCGAGGACCGGTTGGTCGCGACGACGGCGGAGCCTTACGCGAAGGTGGGCGAGTTTGCCTACCTGCGGGTGGTGAGCGTGAACCCGCGCATCGGCGTGTTTCTCGACTGGGGCCTGGAGAAGGACCTGCTGCTGCCGATCCGCGAGCAGGCGGTGCCGTTGCGCGAGGGCGCGTGGCTCGTGGTCCGCGTCGCGCTCGACGCGAAGACGGAGCGCATCATCGCGAGCGCGCGGGTAAACCGTTACCTGAGCCTCACGCCGCCGACGTTCGTCGTGGGTCAGCCGGTGAAGCTGCTGGTGCTGGGCGAGTCGCCGCTGGGCTATAACGCGGTGGTCAACCACACGCACCGCGGGCTGATTTATTTCAGCGAACTCTCCGGGCCGCTGGCGACGGGGCAGGCGCTGGACGGGTTTATCAAGGCGATGCGGGACGACGGAAAGATCGACCTCACATTGAACGGCCCGCGCGTGGGCTATGGGCGGATCGCGCCGCTGACGGAGAGGATTCTCGAGGCGATCAAGGCGGCTCCGGGCAGGCGGCTCGCGTTGCACGACGGGAGCCCGCCGGAGGAAATCCGCGCGACGTTTGAAGTGAGCAAGAAAGCGTTCAAGCAGGCGATCGGCGTGCTGTTCAAGGCGAAGCAGATCGTGATCGAGGCGACGGGGATCCGG
>JBDNFZ010000223.1:0-2251 GCA_041689555.1 Opitutaceae bacterium
CCCGCCACCTCGTCGTCCGCGACCGCGAAGCCGTGCTTTCTCCCGCATGGTCGATCCACTGCGGGGTCGGCACCGGTGCCTACCGTTTCGTCTGGGCCATGGGCGGCGACAACCAGGTTTTCTCCGACATGGATCCCGCGCCCATCGCGACTCTTAGATAGCCGTCCGGCACCCGGCGAGGTGTTGCCTCGGCAGTGCGCACCATGGTTTGGCCGTGCTCGGCAAATCGGATTTTGGTGCGCATGGTGGGCTCTCCCCGCGGCATTTACCGGAAATTTCCAACCATCCTCTCGACTTTATGATATCTTTTAAGCAATCTGCTTATAACAAAACGCTCCTCGTGTCGGCGCCGTAATCCCCCTATCCGGTCCGTTGGTCCCTCCCCCTGCCCCACCATGAAAATTCCGCGCTCTATCTCCCGCTCCTTGGTTGTCCTGTTCTGCGCCTATGCTACCGCCCCCGGTCTCGCTTGGGCGCAGCAATACAATCAACGGGTGAGCAACCTCTCCACCCGCGCCCAAGTCGGCACCGGTGCCAACATCATGATCACCGGCTTCGTCGTGAACGAGGGCGCGCCGAAGCGCATCCTGATCCGTGCCGTGGGCCAGCGATTGAGTCAGGTGCCTTCTTTCAGTCTCACCGGCACCTTGGCCAACCCCACGCTCAGCCTGTTTAACGCCAACAACCAGCTGGTTCTCCAGAACGACAACTGGAACAGCGCCGACAACGATCAGGCCGCGCTCGCCGCCGCCACCGCCGCCGCCGGAGCCTTTTCCCTCGGCACCGGGGCCAACAACGATTCCGCCCTGGTTGCCACGCTCTCCCCCGGCTCTTATACCGCTCAAGTCAGTGGAGTGAATAACACCACGGGTATCGGCCTCCTCGAGGTTTACGACCTCACCGGCTCCGCCCGCCTGATCAATATCTCGACCCGGGCCGCCGTCACCGCAGGCAACGGCATTCTCATCGCGGGCCTCAGCATCGCTCCCGGCGGCGGCGCGCGTCGCCTGCTCATCCGCGCCGCCGGCCCCTCCCTCGGCGCACTCGGTGTCGGTGGGTCGATCGCCAATCCCGTCTTCTCGATCCGCGATTCCCGCGGCGCCATCGTCTCCTCCGGTTCCAACGACGACTGGGACTCCGGCTCCGCCGTAAACACGGCCGCGCTCGAAGCCGCTTTCAGCCAGTCGGGGGCCTTTCCTTTCCCCCGGGGCGCGCGGGATTCCGCGCTCCTAATTGATCTCACTCCCGGCGGCTACACGATTCAGGTCGCCGGCGTCGGTGGCGTGGGCGGTGTCGCCCTCGTCGAGATTTACGATCTTTCCCCGGAGCTTCTCTCCACGGTTGCGGTGGCCGCGTCCGTCGCGACTGCGGATGCGCGCGGTTCCTCGCCGGTGGTCTTCACCCTCAATCGCGTCGGCAACCTCTCCGCCGCCATCAACGTCGCCTACACCGTCGGCGGCACCGCCCAGTCGGGTGTCGATTATACGCCCGTCGGCGGCGTGGTTTCGTTCGCGGCCGGCGCTTCTACCGCGACCGTCAGCCTCGTTCCCCGCACCAACTCCGGTAATCTCAACAACCGCACCGCCACCCTCACCCTTGTCGCAAACAACACCTACGGCGTCGCCGCCAACGACTCGGCCAGCGCCTCCTTTTTCTACAACTCCGGCGCGCTCTACGTTTCCAATCTCCGCACGCCCACGTCGGTCATGGGCTCCACCGCCTACGGCACGGGCACCATCCTCCTCGCGCCCGATGAGAAATCGGCGTTCATCAACGTCGCCTTCTCCAATCTCAGCTCGCCGCAGGTCATCCCCCACCTCGCGCTCGACGGCAACTACATCTACACCTTGCCGCAGGGTCAGGTGGGTAACGCCCTCTGGAACTTCGCCCCTTCCGGCACGTATAGCAGCGCCGACCTCATCGCCGCGCTCAAGGCCGGCCGCATCACCATTCAAATCGACTCGGCCAACTTCGCGACCGGCGAACTTACCGGCAGCTTCATCCGCAATTCCGGCACCGCCGTATTCAATGCCCCCGCCGCGCCCCCTGCTCTCAATCTCTCTAGGATCACCGCGCAGGACGCCTCCCGTTTCCTCACTCAAGCCACCTTTGGCCCTAAGAACGACGAAATCTACGCGCTCACCACCAAGGGATATACGGCGTGGATCAACGAGCAGATGGCTCTCCCGCCGTCGCTTCACCTCGTCGAGGCCAACGCCGACTTCGCGGCCAACATCACCACGGGTGCCGG
>JBDNFZ010000224.1:0-13329 GCA_041689555.1 Opitutaceae bacterium
ACGGGAGATGAAACACGCCGTCTCGAATATCATGCGCTCCATCCAACGCAGCGTCGGTTTGGTCCAGTCATTTTTTCAGCTCCCCGACACGAAATACGCGGCCTGACTATAAGCGCACGAACTTATGCAACGATTGATAGTTGTCGTGCGCGGCGATCACGCCGATGTCACCGACGACGGCGAAGCGGGCGCGGAGGCCGGAGCGCAGGTAGACGCGGTCGTTGAGGTGCAGGGCGGGGCCGGCGGCGTCTTCGGCGTGCGGGTCGGGCGGGGGCGTGGCGCGGCGGAGCGCTTCGGCGAGCCGCGCGGGCACGACGGGCTTGAGCAGGTAATCGAGGGCGTTGATCTCGAAGGCGCGCATCGCGTAGGTGTCGTAAGCGGTGACGAAGATGATGCGCGCGCCGGGCCGCACGTCGGGCACGAGGTCGAACGAGTTGCCGCCGATGAGCTGGATGTCGAGCAGCACGAGGTCGTAGTCGGTGCGCGCGAGGAGCGTGCGGGCGCCGCGCATCGTCGCGGCCTCGGCGAGGATCGTGACTTCGGGATGCGCGGCGAGCTTCGCGCGCAGGTCGGCGCGGGCGGTGGTTTCGTCTTCGATGAGGAGGGCGCGGAGCATCAGGGGTCAGGGCACAGGAAACGGGAGACAGATTCAAGCCTCAGCCGACGATGCAATCGAACTGTGGGAGCATCTGCCGGCTGGCGGTAGGCAGCTCGCTTGCGAGCGCTCCGGTTGTTGAGCGCTCCGGTCGTTGAGCACTCCGGTCGTTGAGCGCTCGCAAGCGAGCGGTCTACGAAGGAGGGTGCGATGCACCGCCAAATCGGAGATGCACCCATTGAACAGTGGGAGCGAGCTTGCTCGCGACGTTTTCGATCTCGTCGCGAGCGAGCTCGTTCCCACAGGGGCGGCGGATGGGTTCGGTTCCGGGAGCTTCGTTTAACATCCGGTCTGATTTGCCGGAGCGTCCCTGGTGGACAAAGGCGGACACGCCTGCGGGCGTCGGCCAGCGACGCCCCTACGTCGGAGGATTTGAACGGGCAAGCGTCAGCCGTAACGTCACCGTCACCCAACCGTCGGCGTGGGTCACGGCGAGGCGGTGCGAGCGCGGGTAGTGGCGGGCGAGGCGTTCGCGGAGGTTTTCGAGGCCGATGCCGAGGGTGGAGACGGTTTTCCGCGCGGTGGGCTCGATCCACTCGCCGGTGTTGGCGACGGTGAGGACGAGGGCGCCTTCGTCGTCGCGCGCGGCGTGGAGACGGATGCCGACGCGGTCGGGGCTGGTGGCGCGACCGTATTTGAGCGCGTTTTCCAACAGGGGAAGCAGCAGGAAGTGCGGCAGGCGTTCGGAGGCGAGCGCGGCGTCGCAGGAGATCTCGACGTCGAGCAGCGCGCCCCAGCGGGATTGTTCGATCTCAAGGTAGGCGCAGAGGAGCTGCACCTCCTCGCCGAGCGTGGTCCAGTCGCGTTCGTCGGCGCGGTGCAGGGTAAGGCGGCAAAATTCCGCGAGGCGCTCGACCATGGTGCGCGGGGTGGAGGGACCGGCGGGGAGCGCGGCGCTGATCGAGGCGAGCGTGTTGAACAGGAAGTGGGGGTTGAGTTGGTAGCGGAGGACTTCGAGGCGGGATTTTTCCTCGGCGCGGCGGGCGGAGATTTTTTCGTCGAGCTCGCGTTTTTTCAGGCGGACGAGTTCGGTGTTTTTCTCCGCGAGTTCGCGCGTGCGGGCGGCGACGAAAGCTTCGAGGCGCTCGGCGCGATCGAGAAGGGCGCGCGTGCGAATCCGCACGAAGCCGACGACGAGGCCGATGGTCGTGTCGAGCGGGCCCACGTAGCGGCCGTCGGGCGCGAAGCGAAGGCCGCCATCGCCGCTGACGGCGGAAAACCCGATCGCCCACGAGCCGGCGGCCAGCCCGCGGGCGCAGAAGATGCGTTTGCCGACGAGCCAAGGGTTCATCTCGGTCGCAAGCGGGGCGAGCCGCCGGTCGGCGCCGAGCTGGAAAAAAACGCGCTCAGTCGTGAGCGCCACGAGCGCGCCGCCCTCGCCCGCCACGCCGGATCGTCGGCCACGGGCTCGACGCGATCGTGCTCGACCCGGCCCAGCGCGTGGCCGAGCGCGGTCACGTAGAGCGTGTCGCCGACGCGGTGCAGCCGCGCTCCGTGCGCTTCGGGGGGCGAGGCAAACGAGATCACCGCAAACTTTTCCTCGCGCCAGGCGAGGATTTTTTCCGCGTCGGGAAAATATCCGGTCTGGCCGATCGCCACCGCGCACCGGAGTTCGTCGATCTGGCGCGCGGCGGGCGGCAGGCGCTCCGCGAGCGAGACAAACGTGGCGTCGGCCCCGCTGCCCTTCAGGTAGCCGAGCACGCCGGCGCCGGCCATGAAGGGTCCGGCGTGGGCTTCCGGCTGGCGCTCGTGCCGGCGCGGAACGTGCCGGCGGCGGGGGCGAAGCGCGGCGGAAGCTGAGGTGTGGCGGGGGCTGAACTCAGAGGGGCGAGAGCGGATCGCCGACGCGGATCGTGCCGGACTTGGTTTCGTGGATGAGGTTTTGGCCGAAGTTGACGTCGGTGGGATCGGTGGCGTCGCGGCGGTAGGTGGCGAGGGTGCGGAGCGGCTCGGGGCCGTCGCGCTCGCCGGTGGCCTGATCGGTCGTCGTTATGGTGCAGCGGGCGCAGGGTCCGCCGGCCTGGAACACGGCGGTCCCACCGACGCGGAATCGGGTCCACGTGTCCTCGGCGAACGCGGGGGCGCCGGCGATGACGAGGTTGGGGCGAAAGCGGTCCATGGGGAGCGCTGCGGCGCCGCGGGCGAGGAGACGGTCGTTGAGGTCGGCGAGGGTGGATTCGCCGATGACGAGGAGCGGGTAGGCGTCGGCGAAGGTGACCTGAGAAGGGGAAGTTGAGAGCTGAGAGTTGAGAGCTGCGACTTGAGAACCGGGAACCGGAGGGAGCGTTTGCGGCGGTAGGGGGCGATGGAAGGCGGAGCCGATGCGGACGAGGCGACAACGGGTGCCGAGGAAGCCGGAGAGGAAGGTGGCGGCGGGTTCGCCGCAATCCTCGGCGAGGAGGTTTTCGCTTTGCCAAACGCTGACGGTGCGGAGCGGGGCGGAGGGATCGGAGGCGCGGGGGATACGGAGCGAGGCTGCCGGAGCGAGCGGGAGAAGCGGAGAAGAGGAGATGGAGAGGGTGAGGTGAGTGGCGTCGAGTGCGGTGGCGACGAGGGCCATGCGCGGGAGGGTGCGCTGGGTGAGGAAGCGGCCGGACTCGTCGATGACGAGGAAGCGGCGGTCACCGACGAGGCCGAGGGCGTCGAGAGCGGCTGAGGGGACGGAGATGCCGCCGAGGGATTTGACGGGATAGAGAAAAAGGCCGGTGAGCTTTGGGGGCATGGCGGAGGGGCGGGGAGGGGCGGACTGAAGTCCGCCCTACTTTTTGCGGCGGTAGGTGACGAGGTAGAGCTGTGAGCCGGGTGGGCTGGCGAAGGCGTTGGGGGCGGAACCGTCGAGGCCGTAACAGATGCGGAGGAGATCGCCGACGCGTTGGAAGATGGCGGGGATGGCGCGGCCGGCGTTGGGGCCCTCGAGCCCGTGCAACGTGAGGTAGTGGTGCGGATCGCCGGGTAGAAATGTGTAGCGGCCGCGGTCGGCGATCTCGCCATCATAATAGACGGCGTAGCGATCCAAGGTAAGCTCGACGGTGGTGTTATCGACGAGGAGCGGATGCGCGGGCTCGCCGGCGAGTTCTGCGCGCACCATCTTCCACGTGCCGTGGAGAGGGTGGGAGGAAGGCGGCGGGCTGGAATCGGAGGCGGAGACGGACATGGACGGGATAGGGCGATGAGAATCCGGAACTCAGAAAATCAGGAACGGAGGAGGCGGGGGCGGGTTGCTTCGGCGTGGCGCTCCTCGCGACGACCGGTTGAAGCGAGGCGACACGCAGGAGGGGTTATGAACGCTTGGTGATCTCGCGGGCGGCGGTTTCGATGGCGGCGGGTTGTTCGAGATCCTTGGTGCCCTTGGCACCGAGCTCGGCGAATTTTCGCGCGCCGGGGAGCACGGTGCCCTCGAAGGAACCGACGGCGGTGTTGTAACCGCGCACGGCGACTTCGAGACCGCGGCCGACTTTGTCGAGGTTGTCGGCGAAGCCCGAAATGCGGTCGTAGAGCTGGCGGCCGAGGGCGCTGATCTCGTCGGCGTTCTTGGAAACGGATTCCTGACGCCAGCCGTAGGCGGCGGCTTTGAGGAGGGCGATGAGCGTGGTCGGGGTGGCGAGGAGCACGCGTCGGCCGAGGGCGCGGTCCATGAGGCTGGAGTCGGCGGAGAGGGCGGCGGTGAGAAAATGATCGCCGGGCAAAAAGAGGACGACGAACTCGGGGGCCGGTTGGAATTGCTCCCAGTAATTTTTCGCCCCGAGGGCGTCGATGTGGCCGCGGACTTTTTGGGCGTGCTCGGCGAGGCGGACGGCGCGGGTGGGCTCGTCGGTGGCGTCGACGGCGGCGCGGTAGGATTCGAGCGGGGCCTTGGCGTCGACGACGATGCGCTGGCCGCCGGGGAGGCGGACGACGAGATCGGCGCGGAAGCCACCGGCGGCGGCGGTTTCCTGCTCGGAGAAGTCGCAGTAGGGCAGCATGTCGGCCATCTCGACGACGCGGCGGAGTTGGAGTTCGCCCCAACTGCCCGCGAACGTCGTCGAGCGGAGGGCGGTGGAGAGCTTGCCGGCTTCGGCCTGCAATTGGAGCTGGGCGGTGCCGAGGTTCTTGAGTTGCTCGCCGAGGGCGCCGTAGGCGGTGGCGCGGGCTTTTTCGATTTCGGCGATCTTGCCGTCGACCTTTTCGAGGGACTCGCGGAGGGGTTTTACGAGGGAGTCGATGGCCAGCTGGCGTTTCTCGAGATCGCCGGCGGACTGGGCCTGGAGCTGGGCGAAGGATTGCTTGGCTTGCTCGAGGAAGTCGGCGCGGTTGGCGCGGAGGGCGTCGGCGGAGAGCGCCTTGAACTCGGCGACGAGGCGTTCGTGGGCGGAGCGTTCGGCGGTGAGCTCGGTGGCGCGCTGGGTGGCGACGGTGGCGAGTTGCTGGAGCTCGGCGCGGAGGGCGGCGACCTCGGCGGCGAGGCGCATATTCTCCTCGTTGAGCGCGCGGGTGCGCTCGATCAAGGTGGCGGCGCGACCGTGCCAGAAAAACCAGACGAGGACGCCGCCGGCGAGGGCGCTGAAGAGGGCGATAATTATGAAAGGCATGTAAAGATCGGGCGGATTCCGTTGATGCAAATCTTTGCCGATCCCGTTTGTTGACACAGCCGGAAGCGCTCTGCAAACCCCGGTTATATTTTCAATTCCGCGCGTTCCACCCAACCCACGCGACCTTGAAACCATGACGATCGAAACACCCTCCCCAATCAAGCCGGTCGATGCGACGACCAAGGTGCTCGTCGTCGACGACGAATACGGGCCGAGGGAGTCGATCGCTTTCACGCTCGCGACCGAGTTTGAGGTGGAGACGGCGGAGCGTGCGGCGCAGGCGTTGGCGAAGATTCGCCAGACCCAGTATGCGGCGATCGTGATGGACATCCGGATGCCGGAAATGGACGGGATCCGGGCGGTGGAGGAATTGCGCAAGATCGACCCGCTGGTTTCGGTGCTGATGTTGACCGGATATGGCACGCTCTCGACCGCGCAGCAGGCGATGGTCGCCGGAGCCAACCAATATATGCGGAAGCCGCCGGATGTGGCCGAGCTCCTGGCGGCGGTGCGTCACCATGTGGAGGCGACCCGGCTGCGACGGCACGAGGCCAAGCTGGCGCAGGATGCCCTGAACCTGAATTTTGCGTTGAAGAAAGAGATCGAGCGGAGCGAGCCGCAGATCTGGCAGGCGCGGGCCTCGGTGGAGCTGGTGCACGACCTGAACAACCCGCTGACGGTGGTGATCGGCTACGCGGGGTTGATGATCGAGGAGACGCGGCAGTTGGCGTTGAAGAACCCCGGCACCGGGCAAAAGGCATTGGAGTATGCCGGACTGGTGGCCAAGGCCGCCGAGTATTGCCACCACCTTTCGGAGAACTGGCGGTTGTCGTCGCGCAGCACCGCCGAATTCTCGACGGTGGATGCGGTGACGATCGCCGAAGATGTGCGGCAGGTATTGTTCTTCGGGAACGCGGCGATCCAGATCGCGGGCGAGCCGACGGCGTTGGTGCGCGGTTCGAAGTATGAGCTGATGCGGATTTTTCAGAACGTGTTTAAGAACGCCCTGGAGGCGGGCGCGTCGGCGGTGAACGTGGTGTTTGCGAGCGTCGGCGACAGAATCTCGGTTACGATGACCGACAACGGCCCGGGGATGGACGCGGATCGGATCAAGCGGGCGATGCACGGTGGCCTCAGCAGCAAGGCTTCGGGCACGGGTCTGGGTTTGAGCATCTGCCGGCATCTGGCGGCGGCGCACGGGGGAAAGTTTGAACTCAGCTCCCAAGTCGGCCGCGGCACGGCGGTGCGGTTGGAATTGCCGAAGGCGGCGACAGGGGGATGAAACGGCGGCGGGTCAAGATCACGGGGATCGGATTTGTTACGCCGGCGGGGATCGGCGTGGATGCATTCCGTCGAGGAATTTTGTCGGGTAAGAGCTTTGTAACCGCGATTAAGCGATTTGATCCGGCCGCCGGTCCGTTTGTGGCCTCGGAGATTTCGGACTTCAAGTTGTCGAAGTATGTTCGAGAAATCCCAGCTCGAAAGATTCCTCGTCACTCACAGTTTGCGTTGGCAGCGGCGCATATGGCACTTGCGGATGCTGGCTATGTTCCTGGCGCCGTGGAGGCGCGCGGTCCGATTGTGGTTAGCGGCGCCGCGATCATGGACAGCGAAGTCGTCAATAAGACGATTCAAAATGTTGAGCGCAAAGGTCCCCGTTATGCCCTGCCGAGAGTAGTCTACGACGGGCCGGTGAGTTCGATCTCTGCGACGGTCGCAGAGAGCATTGGGTGCAGCCGCACAATGAGTCTTCAGACTGCGTGTTGCTCCGGTTCCGATGCCATCGGCCACGCGGCAGCGATGGTTGCCAGCGGCGAATCCGATATTGCGATATGTGGAGGGACAGAAGCGCCAATATTCTACCATCCCATGCTCGAGCTGAAACAAGCCGGCCTCTCGCCGGCCACTGATGATCGCCCCGAAGAACTCGGACGTCCTTTTGATTTGTGGCGAACCACTGGAATCATCGGCGAGGGAGCCTGCTTTCTCGTGCTTGAGCCGGACTCGAGCCCGAAGCCCGCCTATGCGTATGTTACCGGCTATGCCTTCGCCAGCGACCCAATGGGTAATCCGGGTGCCGGGTTGCTCGAGGCGATCAAACACTGTGTTTCAAACGCGAGCCTCCACTCCTCAGCCATCGACCTGATCAATGCATGGGGACCCGGGCACGTTGTGATCGACGCGGCCGAAGTCGCCGCCCTGCGTGGCTATTTTGGTGCTGCGTTGGATCGCATCCCGGCGGTTTCAATCAAGGGCGCGGTCGGCAATCCCTTCGCTGCGGCAGGCGCAATTCAGGCCGGTTGTGTTGCGCTTGGCATGAGAGAATCGTTCGTTCCACCGACAGTAAATTGGCGTCATCTCGATCCGGACTGCCGACTCAATCTATCTGCAAAAACGCGACTGATCTCGGCTCAAACGGCGTTGATCAACGCGCATGGAATCTCCGGCACGAATTCGTGTTTGGTGCTTCAGAAATGCGTCTAGATTTAACAACGCTGGCGGTTTTGGTTTCAGTTACGGTGGGACTCGTCGCCATCCGGTCTAACCCGGCGCGCGCGATCAACCGTGTGTTCATGACACTTTCTTGTCATGTCGCATTGTGGCTCCTGGCGATGGGCAATGCGTTCACCAGCGTCGATGGTCTTTGGTGGCTGCGAATCACCGCCACGATCGGGACGCCGATCCAGCTGCATTTGTGGCTGGTTAAGGAAACCGTGATCAATGGCTCCGAGCCGTTTGGGCGCAAGCTGGCGCGCGGTTGGCTCTTCGCGACGGTCACGATACTTCTGGCGTTTATTCCTCTTACGACGTGGTTCGTGCCGGCCCATTCGACTGCCAGCGCCCCTCTTTTCGGGCCCGGTTACTACGTTTACATCATCGGGCTGATTTTGAGCTATGCGGCACTTTGCCGCCAAACAATCGCTCAGATTCGAACTCAGAGCGGGAGCAGTCGACTAGAGCTTCAGGTGCTTTTGCTGGGCGGGATCGGCGTGGCCTTCGGAGTGATTGCACTCATGGGTTTCAGGGCAGTTTTCGGTTTGCCATCGTTGGTCAGGGTTCAGCCTTTGGCGGTTCTCGGGTTTTATTCGGCGACGGTCGTTGCAATGACGACGCACCGGATTTTCGACTCGCGCCAGATCCTTTTGGTCTGCGCTGAGAAGACCTTGCTGATCGCGCTAACCAGCGGCGTTGCCTACGGGGTCCATGCTTTGCTGGCCCCGCTCATGCCAGAGATACTGGACTTGATCGTGACAACTGCGGCGGCCCTTTGGTTTGCCGCCGTTTTGAGCGCCTGGCTTGACCGGAGATTTCACCTGTATGCCGAAGCTTCTCGCGCTCGTCAGGCGGCGTTTGCGGTCGCGGGCAAGGAGGCGCGAACTGATAGGCTCGCGCTCGCGTTCTTGCCGATTCTCAAAGGTTGGGGTCAGAGCGAAAGCGCCATGATTCTCTCCGGCGCGCTGGGTCGGCTTTTAGGGGGCCCGGTCGAGGTCGACGCAGACGGCGAAATCGCCACCACAATGCGGCGGATTCGCTGGGCGACGCCCGAGCGGCTGGCCCGGGAACGATCCACCCCAGAGCGCGCCCGAGTCGCGTCGTTTCTGGCCGAGCACTCGCTGGGGGTGCTGGTCAGCAGCGATGGTCCGACGCTCAAGACCCTGATCGGCGTCGGCGTGCCGGCTTCCCGGCGGCCGTTCACCTACCCGCAGGTCACCCAGTTGTTGGAACTCGCGGCCATCATCGAGGGGAGTTTGGAGCGGGCCCATCTTTCGGCCAAGGCCCAGCAGGCGGAGCAACTCGCGACCGTCGGTATGTTGGGTGCCGGGGTGGCGCACGAAATCCGCAATCCTCTGGTGTCGATCAAGACCTTCGTCCAACTCCTGCCCAACCACTATCAGGACCCGGTCTTCCGCGATAAATTCTTCAAGCTGATCGGCGACGAGGTTACCCGGATCGACCGGTTGACCGAGCAGTTGCTCGATCTGGCTTCGCCGCGGGTTTATGCGGCCCAAATGACCGAATTGCATCCGGTGTTGCGGGCGGGCCTCGATCTCGTGGCCGCCCGCGCCGAGGGTAAATCGGTCGAACTGCGCCGCGACCTAGGCGCGACGCCCGATCAGGCGTTGATCGACCCGGCGGCGGTGAAGCAGGTGCTGCTCAATCTCTGCTTCAACGCGATTCACGCGGTCGAGACGCAGGTCGGCGAGCGGTGGGTGCGGATCGTCACACGCAACGTGCCCGACGGAATCGAAATGACCGTATCCGACAGCGGGCCGGGGATCGCGCCCGAGATCCGCGCGCTGCTCTTCCAACCGTTTCAATCGACCAAGTCCTCGGGCTTTGGACTTGGACTCGCAATCTGCCGCGACATCTTGGGCAACCTGAATTCCGTGATCACCGTCGATCCTCCCGCGCCCGGCCGTGGCGCCACTTTCCGCGTCGTTTTCCCATGCCGACCCTCGTAATCCTCGCGACCTCCGATGCCGCTTTGGCCGACTCGTGGGAGCGGCAGTTGCCGCCCGGTCGAACTGCGCTCCGGCTCCTCCCGCAGTCGATCTCCGGGGGCACATCGCCGGGCTTCGCGGCGGTGGTGGTGCTGGATGCGGCGGCCGAGGCGAACCTGCCCCCGTCGCTGCTCCGGTGTCCCACGATCTTCGTCGGCGAGTCCCGCAGTCTCCCCTTCGAGCAGGCGAAGATCGCCGGGCGCGCGAAGATTTATCTCACCTACGAGGAGAGTGCGACGCGGTTGCGGGAGTTTCTCCCGCTGGTCGAGGAAGTCGCGGAGAAACAGTCGATGCTGGACCTGTTGTTGGAGAAGGCGCGCCGGGTGGAGAACGCGCGGCCGGCGGCGCGCGCCCCCGCCGCGACGGACGCGGCGGAGTTGTGGGATTTTATCGAGGGTGCGGTGGAGAATCTGGACACCCGGGACCGGCTCATCGCGGAGTTCAGGCGCGGCTCACGGCACCTGCTCCGCGCTTCGCACGCGGTTTTTTTCCTGAGGGAGGCCGAGGGGTTTCGCGCGGATCGCGGGACGTCGTTTCTGCCCGAGAGCGATCCCTTGGTGGCGTTTTTGGAGCACCACCCGATCGTGATCGACGGGACGGATTGGGAGGGCCCGGCCGATCCGGTCGCGGAATTGGCGGTGAGAAACCGGCTGGCCTTGTGGGGCGCGCGGTTGCTCGCGCCGATCCACGAGAACGGCCGGCTCCACGGCTTGATCGCCCTCGGGGTGCGCGACGACGGTCAGGCTTACGACGAGGCGGACCGGGGTCGGGTGGTGATGTTTGCGCGGCTCTTGCGACATGCGTTGGTGAAATCGGGCCAGCTCGCCCGGCTGCATCAATTGGCCGAGCAGGCGACGCTGGGGGCGAAGTATCTTCCGGGCACCATGGTGCTCGGCGCCGACGAGAATCCACCGCGCCATGTGCCGCTGATCGTGCGCGAGCTGATCGGGAGGACACGGCGTTCGCGGGAGATTTGTCGGGCGACACCGGCCGAGGGCCAACCGTTCCGCGCGAGCGCGGGCCTCATCGCGGAGACGGGCGGGGTGTGGGCGAGTTGGGAGGAGGCCAGCGCCGAACGGCACGATCTGGCCGCCCGCCAGCGGGCCAATCGGCGCACCCTGTTGCGCGAACTCGGGCTGACGCTCAGTCATGAGCTGGGCAACGCCCTCGTCTCGCTCGCGACGTTGCGGCAAATCGATCCGGGCCAAGCCATGCCGGGACCGCTGCTCGAAGCGGCCCGCAGCGATGTGCTGAAGCTGGAGGCGCTCAACGCCGACATCGGGCTGATGCAGACGCTGCATGAAGCGGAGCCTCAAGCGGTCGATATGCGCGAGGTCGCGCAGGCGGTGGGCGCGGCGCTGGGCCTGCGGGTGGATGTCGGTCCCGATCCCGCGCCGCTGACCCTCGCGAAGGGTCTGATGGAGTTTTCGCTTCGGTCGCTATTTGCCACAGTGATCGAGAACCGCGCGGCGTTGGACGCGGGAGAGTTGGCGTTGCAGGTGCGCTCGACCGGCCGGGGGGCGGAACTCACGGCGCTGCTCTCGCTGAAGGGCAGGCACCTCGAGCTCGAGGGGATTCTGCCCGAGCCAGCCGAGCACGAAGTGCCGAACCAAGGGCGGCTGGGGGTGTTTCTCGCGAAAGAGATTCTGCGCCTCCACCACGGGGAAATCCACGCCGGGCCGGGGATGAACGGGACGGAGATTCTGATTTCGCTGCGGAGCCTGTGAGTGCGGCGGACGATTTCGGCGACGTGGTGCGGGCCTGGGCCGAGCGGACTCCGGCGGTCAAGGGGCTGGTGCTGATCGGGTCGCGTGAGCGGGCGAATACCGACGTGCTCTGGCGGGCCGACGCCGAGTCGGACTGGGATTTTCAGATCATCACCGACGATCCCCGGTGTTTTGCGAACGAGGAGTGGACGTGTGGCCTGGTCGGAGCGGAACTGCGGGTCTATGCGCCGAGGGTGGCGCGAATCGGCGGCGTGCCGAAGGTGAACGCGATCTTTGCCGGAGCGGAGGCGGATTTCGTCGTGATCCCGGCGCACACTTTGCGTCTGGCCCGACTGCTCGTGGCCCTGGGCCTGCATCATCGCGAGGGTCGGCTCCGGCGCGCGCTGCAGGATCTCGCGGTGGTGATCCGACCGGGCTGGCGCTTTCTCAAGGGCGGTGAGACTTGGGAGCCATTCTATCGGCGCGTGGTCGCCGAGGTGGCGGACGCCCGGTTGGGCGACGAAGCGCTTTGCGCGCTGGCCAACACTTTTGTGACAGAGTGGGTGTGGACGCGGAGGAAAATCGCGCGCGGGGAGCGGATCGCCGCGCAACGGATGCTGCACCGGGAGCTGGCCGAGACGAATTTCCGGCTGCTGCACGAGCTGAAGTTGCGGCGCGGCGAGCGCAGCTTTCCGGAGGCGCGCCGGATGGAGCTTGTCGGGACGGCCGATGAGCTGGCCGGCGCGGACGTGAGTGCCGCGCTTGAAGGCCCGGCGTTGCAGGAAGCGACCGAGCGGTGTGCGGCGAACCTGAGGGTCTTGATGGCGGCGCTGGTGGGCGCGCGCTGGCGCTGGCCGATCTGAGGAGGCGATCAGCGCGCGGTGCCGGACGAAAAGAGCTCGGCGATCACGTCTTCCAGCGGGACATCCTCGATGGTGATGTCGGCGACGGGTCCGGTGCTGAGGATTTCCTGGGAGACGGCGACGATGGTTTCGCTCGGCGTGCGGACGGTGAACTTGCCCGTTTCCGCGTCGCGCTTGGTCTCGCCGTGGCGCGAGGTCCAGGTCTCGGGGAACGAGGCGTCGCCGGGGAGAAAGGTGAGGATCTTCTGGCGGCTGCCGGAGCCGGCTTCAAGGCGGTCGAGCGCGCCGTCGTAGATTTTAAGGCCCTTGTGGATGACGATGACGCGTTCACAGAGTTCCTTGATGTCGGCCATATAGTGGCTGGTCAGTAGAATCGTGACGCGGTGTTTGCGGTTATACTCGCGGAGGAACTGGCGGACGTTTTTCTGCGAAATCACGTCGAGGCCGATGGTGGGTTCGTCGAGGAAGAGGACGCGCGGGCGGTGGAGGAGGGCGGCGATCAGCTCCATCTTCATGCGTTCGCCGAGGGAAAGCTCGCGGACCATGACGTTGAGCTTCTTTTCGACGTCGAGGAGCAGGACGAGTTCGTCGAGGGTGGTCTTGAACTCGGCGGGAGGGATGCCGTAGATCGCGCGCAGGAGGGTGAAGGACTCGATGGCCGGGAGGTCCCACCAGAGCTGGTTTTTCTGGCCGAGAACGAGGGCGAAGAGGCGGCGGTAGGCGTTTTCGCGCTTGGTGGGGTCGAAGCCGGCGACACGGGCCGTGCCGCTCGTCGGGTAGATCAGCCCGGCGAGCATTTTTAGCGTGGTGGTTTTACCCGCACCGTTGGGGCCGAGGAAGCCGACGAATTCACCCTCGGCGATGGTGAACGAGATGTCTTTGGCGGCGGCGGTCTCCTCGAAATCGCGCTTGAAAAGTCCTTTCACGCCGCCCCAAAAGCCGGGGACTTTTTTGTAGGTGCGGAAGACGCGGGTGAGCTGGCTGACTTCGATCATGGATGGGCAGGAGCCTGCTTGCAGGCGATGGCAGGGCAAG
>JBDNFZ010000225.1:0-7705 GCA_041689555.1 Opitutaceae bacterium
CGGGGGGGGGCGCGGGGCGGGGCGGGACGCGAGGACCGGGCGCGGCTGGGCGCGAGGACCGGGCGCGGCTGGGCGCGGGTCGCAAATAAATTTGCTCCTACAAGGGAGAATGCGGGCGGCGGATTATTTCTGCGGCGGAGTGTCGTTAAGGCCGAGAGTGGCGAGGGCGAAGGCGAAACGGTGGGCCGTCTCGCGGATGGCGTCATAGCGGCCGCTCGCGCCGCCGTGACCGGCGTCGAGATTGGTGTGGAGCAAGAGCGCGTTTTGGTCGGTCTTCAGTTCGCGGATCTTGGCGACGAGCTTTGCTCCCTCCCAGTAAGGCACCTGCGAGTCGTTGACCGAGACGTTGACCAAGATGTGCGGATGCGCGACGGGCCGGACGTTGTCGTAGGGCGAGTAAGGGCGAATCCATGCGTATTCGGCGGCGACGGTGGGATTGCCCCATTCGATGTATTCGCCGGTGGTGAGCGGAAGGGTGGCGTCGAGCATGGTGTTGAGCACATCGACGAAGGGCACGTCGTAGATCGCGGCGTGGAAGAGGTCGGGGCGGAGGTTGACGACGGCGCCCACGAGGAGGCCCCCGGCACTGCCGCCGTTGATGACGAGTTGGGCGGGCGACGTGTAGTTCTGCGCGACGAGGTGTTCGGCGCAGGCGACGAAATCGGTAAACGTCGTCATCTTCTTCGCCATGCGGCCGGCCTCGCGCCAAGGCTCGCCAAACTCGCCGCCGCCGCGGATGTGGGCGATGGCAAAGATCACGCCGCGATCAAGCAGGCTGAGCATGGACGTGCTGAAATTGACCGGCATACTCAGGCCGTAGCTGCCGTAACCGTAGAGGTAGAGCGGCTGTGGGCCGGCGCGCCGGAGGTCTTTGCGATAGACGACAGACAGGGGGACGCGCGTGCTGTCGGTCGCGGTGGCCCAGATGCGTTCGCTGACGTAGAGGGAGGCGTCGTAGCCGCTGGGAATCTCCTGAGTTTTCAGGACGGTGCGGGACCGGGTGGCGAGGTCGTAGCTGACGGTGGAGCGGGGCGTGACGAGCGATTGATAAACGAAGCGGATCGCGGTGGCGGCAGGCTCGGGATTGTTATCGAGAGAGATTTCGTAAACCGGCTCCGACGTGGCGATGCGGTGGCTGGAGCGGGTGCGGTCGTCGATGACGCGGATGTGGGTGAGGCCGTCTTCGCGTTCGCTGAGGACGGTGTGGGTCGCGAAGAGATCGAGGTCGTCGAGCTTCACGGCCGGGTTGTGCGCGACGAACTCCGTCCAGTGCGCGGGCTCGGGGGTGGCGACGGGGGCGGTGACGATGCGGAAATTTTTCGCGCCGTCGTTGGTGCGGAAGTAGAAGAGGCCGGCGCGGTAGTCGGCGTGTGTCTCGATATCGGCGCGGCGAGGGGCGATCACGCGCCAGTCGGCGGACGCCGTGGCGGCGGGCAGGGCGCGGATTTCGGTGCTCGTCTTGCTCTCGCTGGCGGCGAAGAGCCAAGCGCCGTCGCGGGACCGGGCGACGCCGAGGTCGTAAAGTTCGTTTTTCTCCTCGTAGAGCCACGTGGTGGCGCCGGACTCGAGGTCGATGCGGCCGAGGCGATAGGAGCGCTTGGAGACAGCGTCTTCCTGGACGAAGATCAGCGATTTGTTATCGGCGGACCATTCGAGGGAGGTGACGCGCTCGATGCCAAGGGCGCGGGTCTCGCCGGTGGCGAGATTTTTTAGAAACAGGGTGTATTGGCGGTAGCCGATGCTGTCGGTGCTATAGGCGAGGAACCGGGAGTCGTCGCTGATTTTGTAGGCGCCGACGGCCATGAATTTCCGACCGGCGGCGAGTTGGTTCACGTCGAGCGTGATCTGCTCGGGGCCGTCGATTTTTCCGGCGCGGCGGGCGTAGAGAGGATACTGTTTTCCCTGCTCGGTGCGGGTGTAATACCAGTGGCCACGGCGGAGGACGGGCGGGGCAGAGTCGGTCTCCTTGATGCGGCCGAGCATCTCGGCGTAGAGCTTTTCCTGGAGCGGCTTGGTGGGCGCCATGACGGCGTCGGTGTAGGCGTTCTCCGCGACGAGGTGGGCGCGGACGGCGGGATTATCCTTCTCGCGGAGCCAGAAGTAGTCGTCGATGCGCGTATCGCCGTGGACCGTGACATCCTTGGGGTGCTTGGCCGTAACCGGAGGTTTGGCGGAATCGAGGGCGAGTTGAGCCGAGGAGGGGAGGGCGACCATACAGAGAAGAGGGACGATCAGGCAGCTGGTTTTCATGGAGAAGAAACGCGGCGGCCGAGGACGATAAGGTCGCGGGCGACGCCATCGAGGATGGCGACGCCGGGCATGCGGGCCCATTCGGAAAAATCGTGTCGGCGGAACAGGCGCAGGCTGGGCTCGTTGTGGCCGAAGATGTAGCCGGTGAGGGTGTGGATGCCGAAGGCCGGAGCGCGGGCGATCAGTTCGGTGAGCAGCCAGCCGCCGAGACCTTGTCCCCGGTGAGTTTCGGCGAGGTAGAGGGCGACCATGACGGTGCCATCGTAGGCGGCGCGGAGGTAAAACGAATCGAAGCAGGCCCAAGCGCAGACCGAACCACCGGCCGCGGGATCGATGACGACCCAGAGAGGCCGGTTGGGGGCCAGGTGGGCGGCGAACCAGGCTCGGCGGCTATCGACGGTGACGGGTTCGAGGTCGGCGGTGACCATGCGGCCGGGAATGATGCTGTTGTAGATCGCGACGATCGCGGGCAAATCGGCCTCCGTAGCCAGACGCAATTGCAAGCGGGCGTGGCTCACTGCTTGATGAACCGCAGGAGCCACACGAAGAGGAGCGCGCCGAGCGTGGCAAAAATCAGCTGGCCCAGCAATCCGTTCGCCGAGATGCCGACGAGCCCGAAGAGGAGGCCGCCGAGAAACGCGCCGACGATGCCGACGAGGATGTTGCCGAGGGGACCGAAGCCCCGGCCCTTGACGATCATGCCGCTCAACCAGCCGGCGAGCGCGCCGATCAACAGGAACGAGACGAAACCGACGAGGGACATGGGGGCCGCGAACTACTTCGCGGGCGCGTCGGCCTTGGGGAATTGCAGGCGGACGATGACCTCGTTGAGGCGCGTGCGGAGGAGTTCGTCCTCCTCGGCGGTGGTTTTCTTGTAGATGGTGCGCTCGAGGACGCGCTCGGTGAGTTCGATGCTGATAACGAAGATGTGGCCGTTCTTCACGAAGAGCTGATTGCCGCGCTTGGCGACGGGCATCGGGCCGCCGGCGATCATGGGGATTTTATCCATGAACATCGAGCCGCCGGGCAGGAGAATGTAGGTGATCAGCGAGCCATCGAGCACGCTGGGAACGAACTTGGCGCTTTCGATCGCGGCGTCGGGAAAGGATTGGCGGAAGTCGCCCAGGACGTAGTTGCTGAAAAAGTAGACCAGATAGTCCTTGAGGCCGCGGGTGGACATTTCCCAACGCTGGGTGGCGTCCTGTGGGAAGGAGGCGATGCTGATGTGGGTGTTGAAGTCGTCCTGAAACGTCACGACGTTCTCGGTATCGGTGATGGTGCCGCCGAGTTCGGGCAGGACCGGAATGGAGACCTTGAACGCGCCCGTGGGCGAGAGGTAGGTGCGGCCTTCGACTCGGCCGTAGAGCGGGACAGGATCCGGGCCGGGTTCGTCTTGGGCGGGGAGCGCTGGGACGACGAACGAGGCGGCAACGAGGGCGATGATGATACGGCGCATAAGAAAGGAAGAGGAGTTGTCTAACGAGGCCGGCGGCGCTTTCAAGTCGCAGTTATGGCGGGAACAACGAGATGTTGCCAAACCCCCGGGGGGATGTCTTCGGGACGGCTAAGATTCGAGAGGCCGGCGGCGGCGAGATGTTCCAGCCAAGCGGCGGCGGTTGCTGGCGGGACGAGATGGCGAAGGAGCGAGCCGATTTGCTTCCGTCGCTGCTGAAAGCAGCCGCGGATCACGGATTTCGTCGTCCGGTCGAAGATGAAAGGCGCGGGACGGCGGACGAGGTTGAGCAGGTAGGACTCGACATCGGGGCGGGGGTGGAAGCAGGCGGCGGGGACTTTGTGGCCGGGAGCAATGGCGTAGGCGGATTGGAGGAAGACGGAGATGGCGCCGAAGGTTTTGCTCCCGGGTGCGGCCGCGTAGCGTTGCGCCGCCTCTTGCTGGAGCATGAGGACCAGGATGGCGGGCAGCGGCCCGGAGAGGATGCCGTCGAGCCACGGGGTGGCGATGGCGTAGGGGAGGTTGGCCACGACCTTGAAGGTGCCGGGTGCGGCAGATTCGGGCGGGAAGAAACCGGCGAGGGGATGGGCCACGGCGTCGTCGGAGAGAAGGTGAAGGCGGTCGGGAAACTGCGGCAGGAGCGTGGCGGCGAGATGTTCGTGAAGCCGCTGGTCGCGCTCGACGGCATAGACGACGGCGCCGGCGGCGAGAAGGGCGCCGGTAAGGGTGCCGAGGCCGGGACCGATCTCGATGACGGTATCGCCGGGGACGATGCCGGCGAGCGCGAGGGACTTGTGGACGATGTTGCCGTCGACGAGAAAATTCTGGCCGAGCGCCCGTTTCGGGTGATGGCCGAGGGAGGCGAGAAGGTCCCTCGTGGCGGTGGGGGAAAGCGGCATATTCAGCGCGGGGCGCGGCCCTCATCGACCTCGAAGAACTCGAAGAACGTGACGAGGTCGGCGCGGTGGGCGAGACCGCTCGCGGCCTTGGCGCGTTCGAGGCCCTCGGTGGCGTCGTCGCGCCAGCCGCGTTTGGGGGCGAAGCTGTTCCAGATGAGCAGATCGGCCTCGGAAAGGCGGCGGCCTTTTTGCTGACACCACGCGAGCATTTCCTCGTCGGTGCCGCCGGCGAAGACGCGGGCTTCGAGATCGGCGTAGGCCACGCAAAGGTGCGAGCAGCAGCGGGCGTCGAGCAAGATGCCGCGGTTGGCGTGGTAATCGGGATGGAGCTCGCCGCTCGAGTTAAGGCGGATCTTGGAGAGCATCCGCGCAAAATAGACGAGGCTGCCGACTTTGATAAAAGGGGAGACGGGAAACGAATTCATGGGCGGAAAGAGGCGATGAGCGCGGCGGGATCGGCGGCGCGCATGAGGGCTTCGCCGACGAGGACGGCGTGGGCTCCGGCGGCGCGGACGCGGGCGGCATCGGCGGCGGTGTGGATGCCGCTCTCGCTGACCGCGGTGACGTGCTTGGGGAAAAGCGGAATGAGGCGTTCGCTGAGGCTGAGATCGGTCTTGAAGACGGCGAGATCGCGGTTGTTGACGCCGATGATCGTGGCGCCGTGGGAGAGGGCGCGGGCGAGTTCGGCGTCGTTGTGGATTTCGAAGAGGGCGTCGAGACCGGCGGCACGGGCGGCGGCGTGGAGGTCGGCGATCTCGGCGTCGGTGAGCGCGCGCACGATGATGAGAATGGCGCTGGCGCCGGCCTGACGGGCCTGAAGGACTTGAATCGGGTGGACGAAAAAATCCTTGCGGATTGAGGGTAGGGAAGGGGGCGAATGCCGGAAACGGTCGGTAACGGCGACGAGGTCGTCGAGGGTGCCGCCGAAGTATTTTTCGTCGGTGAGGACGGAGAGGGCGCTGGCGGCGGCGATGCGGTATTTCACCGCCTGGTCGGGCGCGGCGACGCCGGTGGCGATGGCGCCGGCGGAGGGGGAGCGGCGCTTGATTTCGGCGATCACTGCGAGTTGCCCGTCGGGGCGACGGAGGGCGGCGGCGAAGGAGGGCGGCACCGGCAGGGAGGCGTGGAGCGCGGCGAGTTCGGCGAGCGGCACGGAGCGCGCCTGACCCGCGATCTCCCGGCGCTTCCAGGCCATGATTTCGGTGAGCTTGTCGGACATGAGACGCCACGGAACACGCGGAATACACGGAACACAAAGAGGAAAATTTTCCGTGTATTCGGCGGGGGCAGAGGACTAACTGCGAGCCTATGCACGCGATGGAGGAATTGAAGGCGACGATCGCCCGGCTGCGGGCGCCGGACGGCTGTCCGTGGGACCAAGAACAGACACATGCGTCGCTCGTGCGCTGCCTGATCGATGAAGTGAGCGAGTTGATCGACACGATCGACCGCGGGGATCTCCCGCACATGCGCGAGGAGCTGGGCGACGTGCTGATCCAGATAGTTTTTCACGCGCAACTGGCGGCGGAGGCGGGAGCGTTTACGCTCGAGGACGTCGCGCGCGACGTGAACGAAAAGTTGGTGCGACGTCACCCGCATGTGTTCGGCGCGGGCAAACTCGACACGGCGGAGCAGGTGCTGGTGCAGTGGGAGCAGATCAAGGCGGGGGAGAAGAAGCACGGGCCGGCGGCCGGCGGCGTTTTCAAGGAACTGCCGGCGCGATTGCCGGCGTTGATGTTTGCGGAGGCGGTGTGGAAGCAGATCGAGAAGAAGCAACTGCCCGCTGCCGGCGCGGTCGATGCGGCGGGCGTGCGGGCGCTGGGCGCGGGGCTCTCGGCCGAGGAGCTCGGGCGCCGGCTGTTCGAGCTCGCGGCGGCGGCGCGGGTCAACGGCCTGGATCCGGAAGGGGCGTTGCGGTTGCACGCGACGAAAGTGATGCGCGATGTCGAAGCCAAAATCAGCAAGGCCTGAACCGCTCCCGCCGGCCGTCGTCGCGGAGTGGTGGACGCCCGTGGCGGAGCATCTGGCGTTGGAGCGGCGTTGCTCGGCTTATACGGTGAAAAACTACCGGCAGGCGTTTGAGGATTTTTGGCGCTGGGCGGAGCCGACCGGTTTGTGGGCGCGAGGACCGGATGCGCTGGTGCCGCGCGAGGTGCGGGATTTTGTCATCGAGGCCCAGGGGCGATTCGACCGACGGACGCTGCACAACCACGTCTCGGGACTGAGGACCTGGGCCAGATTCTGGCAGCGACGGGGGAAGCTGGCGCGAAATCCCTTCGTGGGCGTGCCGCTGCCGAAGCTGGAGCGGCGGCTGCCGAAGTTTCTGACCGAGGAGCAAATGAAGCGGCTGCTGCTGGGTCCCCAGCGGTTGCTGGAGAATGCGAGCGAACGGCCGGAGATCGCGTGGCGGGACCGTTTGGCGATGGAGTTGCTCTATGGCGGCGGCCTGCGCGTGAGCGAGGCGGTGGGGCTTAACTACGGCGCGGTGGACGTCGCGAGCGGTGTGGCGCGCGTCGTGGGCAAGGGCCGGAAAGAGCGGCTGTGCCCGCTGGGCCGGATCGCGGGGGCGGTTTTGGCGAAGGTGCGGAGCGAGTTTGCCATGCGGACGGGGCCGGATGATCCGGTGCTGGCGAACCCCGACGGCCGAAGAATGACGACGGGGGCGGTCCAGCGGATGTTGAAACGGTATCTGGCGCTGGCCGACCTGCCGCTCGAGATGACGCCGCACAAGCTGCGGCATTCGTATGCGACGCACCTGTTGAACGCCGGGGCGGATCTTCGGCTTGTGCAAGAGTTGCTGGGCCATGCCCAGCTCACCTCGACCCAGGTTTACACCCACGTGAGCGTGGCGCGTTTGCAGGAAATCTACGCCAAGGCCCACCCGCGGGCTTAGGCCGAAGTCTGTAGCTGAGAGTCCAGAGTTGGGAGCTGAGAGCACAATCCTCAGGACCCGGAGAACCCTGCAGAAACATCGTAGGCGGACCTGCATCGGGTTTTGCTCTCAGCTATATGCTCTCAGCTCTATACTCTCAGCTCTCAACCGGGTTACGCCGACTTATTCCAGTTCGCGTTCAAGTTGTGACCAATGGGCCGCGAGGTAGGA